>DASXUA010000702.1:0-1890 GCA_036505095.1 Phycisphaerae bacterium | reverse complement strand
CAGGCCCAGAATGGCGGCCCCGACCGCGAGTGCGCCGGAGATACCGACCGCGGCCATCACGACATCGCCAATCGTCTGCGACGGGACTTCGATCACCTTCACCATGATTGGCGCGCTGGGTTGGGGAGGTGGTTGGAGAAGGAGCATGTGTACTTGACCAGATTGTTTACCGCGGCCAGGTATTGCTGGTCCAGGCGAGCTCGATCAGCGTGCGCACCGCGACGCCACTGGCCCCCCGCGGCATGTAGGGCTGCGGTTCTTCGGCCCATGCCGTGCCGGCGATATCGAGATGGGCCCAGGGAATGCTGCCTGCGAATTCCTTCAAAAACAGCGCCGCCGTGATGGCACCCGCCGGGCGTCCTCCGGTATTCGTGAAGTCGGCAATATCGCTGCGCAATTGATCGCGATATTCTTCGAACATCGGCATCGGCCACATGCGATCCCCGGCATGTTCTGCCGCACGCCGAACGACGTCGACCCATTCCGTTGGTCTTCCAAAGAGTCCACTCGCGATTTTACCAAGTGCCACAACGCATGCGCCCGTCAGCGTGGCCACGTCAACGAGGTGTGTGGCTCCAAGCCTTTGGGCGTACCACAGCCCGTCGCCAAGGATTAGACGCCCCTCCGCGTCCGTGTTCACGACCTCAACGGTCTTGCCGGCGGCGCCGCGAAGGATGTCTCCAGGCTTGATGGCGCGACCGCCCGGCATATTTTCGGTCGTGGGTACGACCCCGACGACGCGAATCGGCGCATTGAGCAGCGAGATTGCGCACATCGCGCAGAGTACTGCCGCGCCGCCCGCCATATCATCTTTCATGCGCTCCATGCCATCGGCAGGTTTAATCGAGATACCGCCGCTGTCGAACGTGATGCCCTTCCCCACCAGGCCGAGAACCGGCGCGGTTGGCGCGCCGGGCGGGCTGTGCCGCAGCACGATTAGGCGCGGTGGTTCGGCACTCCCGCGTGAGACACCGATGAAGAGGCCCATGCCCAGCTCAGCTATCTGACGTTCGTCGAGCACTTCGATAGCCAGCCCGGCATTCGAGGCGAGTGCGGCCGCCCGTTCGGCAAAAACCCGCGGCGTCAGCGTATTCCCTGGCTCGTTGGCGAGCGCACGGGCGGCATTGCAGGATTCACCAGTAATGCGTCCTCGCTCGGCGGCAGCGCTCGCTGTCTTACGCGCGTCGTACATCGCGTCAGCCGCCAGAATGATGTGCAGGCCCCGCAAACGCGGCGGGCGGTCCTCGTCGGTCTTGTACTGAGCGGCGTCGAAGTCAGCGAGAATCAGACCCTCGACGATGGCTTGACTGGTATGTTCCAGGTCGCGCGGATCGGTCCAAATCATGCCGACGCGCTCGTGACGGCGGTGTTTGGCTGCCAGCCCGGCCGCGCTCGCCACCCGGCGCACCCGGTCCACGCTGTAGTCGGAGCGCCGGCCGAGTCCCGCAAGCACGATCCGACGGGCCTTCCAGCGTGAGTCGACGATCGGCGTGAAAAACAGATCGTAAAGCTTCCCCTTGAACTCACCGCTCGTCGAAGCGCGGCTGATCTCGCCGGCCGTTGCGACAACCAGCGAATCGTCAGCTGGCAGAGGTTCTCCCTCGAAAACCGGCTGGATCAGAAGATCGGTCTCGACGGCGCTGGGCTGCGCCGCAAGGACCTCAATGGTTATGGCATTCTGCACGGTGGCCATTCAGTAATTATGATGCCCGACGACCAAGCTCGGCCAGACAACTCTGTAGGACGTGATTATTCAATGCAAAACTGTGATCACCTAAATGCTTGCTCGCACGCCGATCGCACGTTAGAATCCGTTCAGAGTGACCAAGTTCTATAGAGACGGTGTGCTATTCCTCGGGGTCGCCGTATCGCTTGCGAGCGTGCTTCATG
>DASXUA010000701.1:0-12305 GCA_036505095.1 Phycisphaerae bacterium | reverse complement strand
GAAGGACTCGGCTGGCTGAGTGCCGGGATGTTGCACAGCCGGGCCGCGGGCGTATCGGCCGACGGGCACGTCGTGGTTGGTGCCAGCGCGTCGCCCGATGGGCAGCAGGCGTTTCGCTGGACGCGCGCGGAGGGCATGATCGGATTGGGTGACCTGCCGGGCGGCGCGTTCCAGAGCGAAGCCAACGGCCTGTCGGCGGACGGGCGCGTGATCGTCGGCACGAGCGCGTCTTTTGACGGAACGGAAGCGTTCCGCTGGACAGCGGACGAAGGCATGGTCGGCTTGGGAGACCTGCCCGGCGGGAGCTTCTACAGCCGGGCGCTGGCGACGTCGGCCGACGGTTCGGTAATTGTCGGCTACGGCAGCACGGAAGGCGGCTTCCGCGCGTTCCGCTGGACGCGGCCCGAAGGGATGGTCGAGCTCCGCAGTTCCGGCGAGACCATTAGCGAAAGCGAGGCGCTGGCGGTGTCCGGCGATGGCCACGTGATCGTCGGATGGATGGGCCTCGCCGGCGGCGCAGGCATGGCCGCATTCATCTGGGATGCGGCGCACGGAATGCGCCGGCTGCAGAACGTGCTGACGGACGACTGCAGACTCGATCTGACCGGGTGGCAACTGGAGGAGGCCCGTGGCGTCTCGGCCGATGGCTCAGTGATCGTCGGGCGCGGGAAGAGCCCGACCGGGGATACGGAAGCTTGGCTCGCGACAATAGCGTCGCGGTAAATCATGGTTCGATTACAGATTACGGAGGAACGTCATGGGGCTAATTCATGCTTCGACGCGAGTAGCCCGGGACACAACCCTCAGATTACTTGCGTCGGCGGTTCTGGTTGCCCTGGCGTTTGCGTTTCCCGGCTGCGCGCTGCAGCGCCGATGGTCGGAAGAGATCATAAGCGGCCACCAGGACGCCTCGCCGGGCACTTACTGTGCTTGGCGCGTTCGCGCTGATTCCGAGAACATGTATTGCGTGACAGGACCTGTCACGATACCGGAAGGCCAGGTTTCGGGCCTTTTTTTCGAGTCGAACGCGACGATTGACTACAAGGCGGACGACCTCGAGTTTCTCCGCGGCACGATTCACTTCGAAGCGCCGATGTCCAATCCGCACTCATGGTCCGTTCCCTTCGAAGGTCGCCTCGGTCATACAATCACCACGGTGTTCCAGTTGCCCCCGAACCAGTGGCTGACGGATTTGTTGTTCTTCAGAACTGGGGCGAACACCCGTGGCTTGCGCGACTCACGGAGGGCGCCGGGAGAGGTGACGAGATAGTTTTCCCGGAGACCTGGGCATGCGGCCTCCAATGGGTGCGGCAAAGCGGGTGCTGATCGCGACGGCTGTGTTCGCCGTTGCGTACGTTGGGTGTCAGCGTTACCTATCGTTCCACGTGGGGCTCGGCATCATGCTGGCTGGCGAGTATTTCGGAATCGTTCAGCGCGCCACGCCCGGTGGCTCGGCCGGCGAGACGACCATTGGTTTCTCACCGAATCGCACGTTTGCTCCACCACCATGGTTCATGCAGGTTTGGTGGCCGCTGCAATTCACAATTCTCGCCCTTCCGCCGTTCGGGGTTTCACTACTCGTCTATCACAAGCTGACGTTTCGACGGCTTCTGTGTACCCACGCGCATTGCAACAAATGCGGATATGACCTGACGGGCAATACCTCGGGCACGTGCCCGGAATGTGGGGCAGGCCTATGAAACGAACGCGCTCTCGCATCGCGGTGCTTGCGTTACTTTCCGCGGGGGCAGCAGCGTGCGCTCTCCTCGATGTAATTAGCTATGCGATGCGTTCTGGGGTGAGCGCTGGCAGACGCCCTGGCGACGAAGCATTCAACGTGTGGTGCTTGGAGCATACCCAGGGGTTCTTTTCCGGCCAGCGCGACTTTGATCGGCATATCCGGGGCTGCATCCTGACCAGCGACTGGAGCGAGCGCTGCCGCGTGGCGGTGTTCTGTGGTCGCGGGGACGTCGAATTCGCGCGGTTCATGGCGGTCCAGCGCACGTGCGCCGTTCGGGAATTCAGACACGCCTGGCACGGATTCAGGCTGGAGCGCTACCCTGACGACTACACACCCTTCTGCGCGTTCGGCATCTCCGAGGACGAACTTGACTTCGACGCGCATAACCAAATCGTCATCACAACCGCACGGATGCCGCTTTGGCCAGCGACCCTTGGATTCGCGGCCCTTCCTGCCCTGTCCCTGATCCGTGCGCCACTGAGGCGCGCACGAAGACGCCGTCGCGGTCTGTGCGTGACCTGCGCCTATGATCTGACCGGCAACACCTCGGGCACGTGCCCGGAATGTGGGGCAGGCCTATGAAACGAACGCGCTCTCGCATCGCGGTGCTTGCGTTACTTTCCGCGGGGGCAGCAGCCAGCGCTGCACTCTGGGCGACGGGCTACCTGGCGCATTGGGATTGGAGATGTGACTCACCGCAATTGGCCAGAGACTCGTCATTCTGGGTTTGGTCGCTCATGCACACCGAGGGCTGGCTTTCTGGCCGCAACGAGGCCCCGGTCGGGCGTGTACGTGGTCGTATCGCAACAACTAAGTGGAGTGAGTGTTGCCGGCTGGCGGTCCTCTGCGGCCGAGGCGATCTCGAGCTTGCTTATTTTGCGGTCATCCCGCGTTCACACCCCTTCCAGCCCCTAGACTTGAGTTTCTACCGATATGCGCTGAAACGCTGTCGCGAATCGGACTACGGCCGTCTCACCGAGGACGGTATGACGTCCGAGGAGCAGGGGTTCCGGGCACGCAACCAGTTTCTCATCACGACCGCGCGAATGCCGCTTTGGCCAGCGACCATTGGATTCGCGGCCCTTCCTGTCCTGTGCCTGATCCGTGGCCCGCTGCGGCGCGCACTAAGGCGGCGTCACGGTCTGTGCGTTAGTTGTGGGTACAATTTGACCGGCAACACCTCGGGCGTGTGCCCGGAATGTGGAGCGGTAACTGAAGGACGGATGCAGCCCGAAGGGCTGCGATAGAGTAGCCGGGGGCAGCGCCCCCGGAACCCGGCGAATCGCATCGTGTCCGACCCTGAAAGGGTCGCGTCGGTGTCCACAGCTCGCGTTGCATAATAGGACCTTTACAGAGTCTCGAGGTTCGGTACTGGGGCACGATTCCGGGGGCGATGCCCCGGCTATTTTCGATCAGCCTTTCAGAGTGGAAGACGCGCAGAAATGTTTCGCAAAGGTATCATCGCCATTCCGGTGCTGGGCGCGCTCGTGGCGCTGGCGTCCTGGCTGACCAGCGTCAGCCCGAGCCCCATCGCGGAAACGGCCGGATCGCCGACGTGGAGGATCACGGCCGCTCCGCCGGGCCGGCCGGCGGTCCCGATCGCTTTCAGTGATCCTCTCGGGAACGCACGCGAGCGTATTGACAAACTGATCGCGTCGGGTCGTCCGGGCGTCAAGCTGACCACCGGCGCGCTGACGATCTATGGCTACCGCGCAAGCGGGCCAACCGAAAGCTCCGCGAGGTTCGCCGGGTTTACGGTCTCCTCGACTCCGGTCCAACAGATCAGCGGGTATGCGTACAACCTATGGCAGTGTGTCATCCCGTTGTGGGCGGTGGCGGTTGTGCTGGGCGCTTACCCGGGTGTCGTGATGCTGCGAGCATTCCGGGCGATCCGGAAGGATTTTCGTGATCAGAGATCCAAGGGCGCCGGCACGGAAGCGCCATCGCCGCGCAGCGGGCTGCTGCGCCGGATCTGGCGACGAAGGCTGCTGGCGGCGACGATTGCACCGGCCGTCGCGTTGTTGGCGATCGGGATTGTCAGCTATTTCGTTATGATCGAACACTATCACAGCACTGATCGGTACTGCGCTCGGATTGGGGTTGCCAACGGTTTTTTGTTTTTGCGGTATGACGGTGGTCTGGACATGTTCGGGCCATGGACGAAAGAGTTCCGGATGGCGGGTGTCGTGCTGTCTGCAGTGCCCGGAAGATGGAGTCCCTGGCAATTTGTCGATGCCGCGCTCCCGCTCTGGCTGCCGCTGGTGATCCTATCCGCGCCCGCCGCGGTGCTGTTCATTCGACGCACGCGCGCTATGTTTCAGCGACGCAAATACGGCCTGTGTGTCGGCTGCGGATACAATCTGACGGGCAATACCTCGGGCGTGTGCCCGGAATGCGGCGTGGCGCTCAGGTAGACTCGACATCGACTGCCGCGCTGGTGAATGGCCGCGAAAAGGCACAAAATGCGCAAGAGTAGACATCAGGTACGGGTCAGCCAGTTCTGCGCCTTTTGTGCCTCTTGGCGGCCGCCTCATCGGCAAGTCCGGCGAATAGTGGAGAGCAAGCATGCTGCCTGTGATTGAAGGGATCATCGCCCGGCGGATTCTGCTCAATTTCCGAGCCGATCCGGAGGTTAGGGATCGCGCATAAATAATGGTTACGACTTCCGGCGCGCGATCGTATAGTTCCAGTCGCCATGAAACGAAGCCTTCGACAACTGTACGTCGGCCAACGCGGCCGGGGAGACTTTCTCGCCGGTCGGATATCGGCCCGCGTCCAGCGCGGCGCGCACACGCAAGCCGGCCCGCGTGGTCGTGTTCCCGATGAGCTTCAGGATGACTTCGTGACTGACCAGCGGCTTGCCGCGCCAGTTCATCGTGATCTGCGAGAACATCCGATGCTCGATCTTGTTCCACTTGCTGGTGCCCGGCGGAAAGTGACAGACCGAGAGCGTCAGACCCATTCGGTCGGCCAGTTCCTGCAACGCCACCTTCCACAGCCGCGACCGAGCGCCGTTGCTGCCGCCGCCGTCGGCGGTGATGAGCAGTTGCTTGGCGCGCGGGTAGCGCTTCGACCCCATTTTCGTCCACCAGCGCCGCAAGGCCTCGGCCGCAAAGCGGGCCGTGTCATGGTCGATGCCGACGCTCACCCAGCCCTCGTTGTGCGTCACATCCAGGACGCCGTAGGGAATGACCTTGCCCTGTTGCCGATCAATGAAGTCGTGGACCCGCACCTCTTCGGGTTCGCCTTTGGGTCTCCATTCCCGTCCGCCGTTCTTGAAATCGCCCACCAATTCCTTCTTTTTCGTGTCTACCGACACCACCGGCTGTCCGCGACGCTGGAAGCGCTTCACCGTCTCATTGATGAATCTGAACTGTGCGTCCCGATCGGGATGCTGCTTTCCTTCGCGCGTCTTGCGGTTGGCCTGCAGGCTGTAGCCGCTGGCCGCCAGCAGCGCTGCCACTTTGCGATCGCTCACCGTGAAGCCCTCCCGGCGCAACTGCTCGGCCAACCGTCGCGTGCCCTTGCACGTCCAGCGCAGCGGCGACTCCGGATCACCCCGCGCCGTCGGCTCGACCAGCCGCTCCAACGCCGCCACGATTCGCGGCTGCGTCTTGGTGATCGGCTTGCGCCCGGCGCCGGGCCGACGCACCCGTTCCGGCGGCAAGGCCGCACTCGGATCGGCGGCGTTGACGTCCAACTCCCGCAGGCCGGCGTGAATCGTCTTGCGCGACAAGCCCGTCGCCTGCGATACCGCGGTCACGCCGCCCCGGCCCAGCGACCGCGCCTCGGCCGCCGCCCAATATCGCCGCGCCCGTTCATTCAACGTCGGCGCCACGGCTTCGTACTTGTCTCGAATCCATTCGACAACCGTTGCGTCCTGCATGTACCTATGAACGGTCAGCCGATGCGAAAATGTTTACTTAAATCATGCGCTGCTCCTTACCCGAGCCGTGGTGCCGCAGCCGCTCGAGGTGCCGACCGTGAATGGGCATGCGGTGGTCGGCGTGTGCCTGATCCGCCTCGAACGTATCCGGCCCAAAGGGATGCCGGAGTGGGCCGGTATGTCGTCGGAGAATATGGCCCATCGGTTCGCGATCCGCTACGAGGACGAAGGTCAGGGGCGTGATGGTGTTTTCATCCCGCGGCGCGATACCGACAGCACGCTCGTCGCGCTGCTGGGCGGGCGATTGTTCCCCGGCTACCACCACGCGGCCAAGTTCAAGGTACGCGATGACGAAGACGCGCTCGAGATGGACATCGCGACCGCGGGCGGTGTGGCGGACGTGTATCTGCGCGCCCGCTGGACGAATCAGTGGCCGGGCAGCCGGTTGTTTGCCGATCTGGCGGAAGCGTCGGCGTTCTTTCGCCGCGGTGCGTGCGGCTTCTCATGCGCGCGCGACGGCCGCACGCTGGACGGGGTGCGGCTGCACACGCTCGACTGGAGCGTCGAGCCGCTGGCGGTCGACGACGTGACCGCCGCCTATTTCAGCGATCTGCACCGATTCCCGGCCGGATCGCTCGCCTTCGATCACGCCCTGCTGATGCGCGCGGTGCCGCACGAATGGCATCAGCTTGGCGATGTGCCCGAGTTGGCGCAGGATTTTGCACGATGATGGCGATAGGCCCCACGCCGGTGCAGAAGAATCGGAGCGTCTGTACCGCGCGCTGGTTATGCCTCCTGCCGCTCATGTCGAGCGCGTGCCTGGCGCCCGCAGCTTTCAACCAAGTCAGGGAGCCGCGGGGAGGCCACGCCTTGAATGAGCGCGCTTGCATCGTCTATTCGCAGCAATACCAGATTGATCTCGCGGGGCTGCAGCGGCTGCATCCGTTTGACATCAACAAGTACGCCAAGATCTATCTCGCGCTGGTCACGGACGGACTGCTCCAACCGCAGGATGTGTTTGTTCCGGAGGAAATCGGGCGCGAGGACCTCCTACGGGTGCACACGCCCGAATACCTGGAGCGCTTGAAGCAGCCAGCGCTGCTGGCGCGTTACTTGGAGTTCGGGCCGGCCAAGATCGCCCCCAGCGGTTTCACAGATGCGGCCGTGCTGCGCCCCTTCCGTTACGCGACCGGCGGGACGCTGCTGGCGGCGCGGCTGGCGCTACGCTACGGCGTTGGGATCAATCTCGGCGGCGGTTATCACCATGCCGAGCCGGATCGCGGCGGCGGATTCTGCATCTATGCCGATATGCCCATTGCGATTCGCGCACTGCAGGCCGAAGGGCTCATCCAGCGCGCGCTGGTGGTCGATGTCGACGTGCACCAGGGCAACGGCACCGCGCTGTGCGTGGCGGCCGACGACGCAGTCTTCACGTTTGACATCCATGAGGGAGACATATATCCGATTCCCAAACAGCACAACGATCTCGACGTGCCGCTGCCGGCTGGTACAGGCGACCAGGTTTACCTGGAAGTGCTGCAGCGCTATTTGCCGGATGTGTTCGAAAGAGTGAGTCCCGACATCGTCTTCCTGCAAGCGGGCGTAGACAGTTTGGCCGGCGATCCGCTGGCCCATTTTCGATTGACGCCTGATGGGATTGTTGAACGGGATAGAACGGTGTTCGCCGAGGCCGCGCGCCGCGGCGTGCCGATCGTGATGGTGCTGGGCGGCGGCTACAGCCGCGACGCCTGGCTGGCCCAGTACCGCAGCATTCGCTCGATCATCGAAACCTACGGCCTGGAGCGCGGCACTCTCGCCCGCGCCCCGCGCCACGCCACGGCGAAGGAGAAATTCTACACCCGATGAGTTGGCGACGAACGAATGCAGTTGTTCGTGCCAAATGCGCGGTGTACGCTTCGCGATCATGCGACGTGTATTCTCATCTCAAAACTCCAGCGAAGCGCATCTCGTTCGCGGATTCCTCGAAGCGAACGGTATCCAAGCCGTCGTGCAGGGTGAAGCCCTGTCAGTTGGTCACGGCGAATTGCCAGTCACACCCGACACATGGCCGAGCGTGTGGGTCATTGACGAGGATTTCGACGAGGCGACCGCGCTCATCGCCCGCAGCCGCGGGCGCGCCGCGCGGTCACATTGCGAGCATTGTGGTTACGATCTGACAGGTCTACCTCAGCCGCGCTGCCCGGAATGCGGACAACCCTTCTCCAAGCCCTCCACCTGGACCTGCCCTACCTGCGGCGAGCAGATCGAAGAGCAGTTTACCGAGTGCTGGAATTGCGCGGCCGCTGATGGCGAGCCCTGAATGACGGGCATTGAAAGCTCGGGAAATCTCGGCTGACTGACGGCTTGGGGCAGGGGCACTGAACCCATGAAGCGCTGGGTGCGACGAGAATGGGCTTCACGCCGGGTGGCGCTAACAATCGCCATCGCCACTTTCTTTCCGCTGCTTGTCGCGAGCGGGATTGTTTTCGCAGCGCTATGCCAAGCCGTTTTTGGCTATAGTTTGGGAATACCCGGACTTAGCCAGCAGGTCAGCGACTCCGTCTGGATCGCTGCCAGCGTGGTCGCTGCCTATTCGGGTGCGCGCCTGATCCATCTCCTCGTCGCGTGGCGGCGCGTCGACGACCACAACCGCTATTGCTGGAAGTGCCGGTATGACCTGACGGGCAACGCCTCCGGCATTTGCCCGGAGTGTGGCAGTCCAGTCGAGGAGGAGGTGGGAGTCCGGCGCTGCTGGAAATGCGGCTACAACCTGACCGGCAATGTCTCCGGTTCGTGCCCGGAGTGCGGTGCGCCGGGCCAGTTCGAGCCTGCGGAGAATGCGCTGTGCCGCATGCCGGTTACGCTGCTCGTGCGTATCGGTTGGGCGCTCGTGGTCTACATCGCGGCCATGGCGCTGATCGTGGTGGTCTATGGAGGGCCGATCTTGGGGTGGTTCTATCCGCGCCACCTCACGTGGCTACACCAGTTGCCGTGGCCGGTGCTGGAGATCGGGTTGCTGGTGTTGGGACTCGGTTTCCGTCGAGCTGCGCAGACGCGAACACAAGCTGTGCTTGGCGGAACCTTGGCCATCAGCGCTGCGTTCGCGCTGCTGGGCCTGGGTGGGGGAATCGCGGCGGCGGTTACAGGGGTGTCGCTCGCGCGTTTCGGCGTAGCGCTCAGCATATTCGCGGCGGCCGTCATGCTGATGTCCGACCTGCAGTTGATCAGCTATCACCTGATCCTCGCCGCCCTGATGACGCGTGCGGCGCGGCCGTGGTTGCGACGCGCATTCTATGTTCCGGCAGCCGGAGTCGCGGCGTGGTTCGGCATCCTTCTGTTTGCGATCGCCACGCACAAACCCGGCGCTTCGATCGGGGCAGCAAGTTGGGAATTCAAGCTCCTGTTTGTACTGCCGATCATCGCGTTCTCGATATCAGTGTTGGCGAGCTTTCCCGCAGCTTGGGTCGTCTTTCAAGCGGCCGCGCAACGCAAGCGGTTTGAGATCACAGGCGAGTGGTCTTGATCGCAGCACTTACGGATAAATCAGGTACTTCGCGCGGATGGACTTGAATTGCGCAAGATCATCGTGCCAGAGCGGCGCGTACTCTTCGGGCTCAGTCGTTTCTTTCAGGTGCTCCAGAGCCTTCCGGTTCATCAGCAGGTTGGCGACGCGGTCGGTGGTGAACTTTTCGCCGAAGAGCGACTTCAGCTCGT
This sequence comes from Phycisphaerae bacterium, assembly GCA_036505095.1. Taxonomy (GTDB): domain Bacteria; phylum Planctomycetota; class Phycisphaerae; order UBA1845; family UBA1845; genus DASXUA01. Next base: position 2,964 of record DASXUA010000701.1, on the reverse strand, counting down.
GCGCGAGCGACAGGCCGGTCTGGATGGGGTCGAAGGCGTTGCGGTCGGTCAGGATGAGCTGCACGCCGCCGCAGAGTTCGGATTTGAAGACGCTGGCGCTCGGCGTGAAGCGATAGGGCACGAACCGGATGCCCTTCAATCCCAGGCTGTTGAGGCGGATGGCCAGTTTGCGGCCGTCGATCCAGGGGGCGCCGAGGACTTCGAAAGGCGTATCGGTGCCGCGGCCGACGGAGACGTTGCACGATTCCAGCAGGCCAATGCCCGGGTAGAGCGTGGCCTCGGTCAGCGAGCGCATGTTGGGCGAGGGGTTGACCCAGGGCAGGCCGGTTTCGTCGAACCACATGCTGCGTTTCCAGCCGACCAATTCGATCACCGTCAGGTCGGCGTTGATCTTCCGCTCGGCGTTGAACATGCGGGCCAGCTCGCCGACCGTCATGCCGTGGACCACCGGCATCGTGTGATACGCCGTGAAGCCGCCATCCTTGTCGTTCAGCGGGCCGAAGACGCGCGTGCCGGTGATCGGGTTGGGCCGGTCGAGAACGACGAAGTGGATCTTGTGCCTGGCCGCTTCCTCCATCGCCAGCCCCATAGTTGAGATATAGGTGTAGAAGCGCGTGCCGATGTCCTGAATATCGAAGATCAGTGTGTCGACGCCTTCGAGCATTTCCGGCGTGGGGCGATTCGTCTGGCCGTAGAGACTATAGACCTTCAGGCCAGTGAGCGGATCGGCGCTGTCGGCCACGCGCTCGTCGAGCGCGCCTTTCAGGCCGTGCTCAGGGCTGAACAGCGCCACCAGCGTTACGTTCGGCGCGGACTTGACCAGTTCGATGGTTGACTTACCGAAGCGGTCGACGCCGGTTTGGTTTGTAATCAGGCCGACGCGCCGGCCATCGAGCTGCTTGAAGCCGTCGCGCACCAGCACGTCGATGCCGGTCAGTACGCCCGTATCCGCATCATTGCCGAGTGCAGGTGCGAGGGTCGCCACGCAGACTATTGCCAGGATCGGTATAGGCATGCCGGGTTCCTCCGGTTGAGTCTCGGTTGCCAGGGAATCACCGTATGCGTACGCGGCGCAAACGTCCAGAGGAATTCGATCAATGGCATCCCCCCGCGGCCGAGCGCGGGCCTACGGCCACGCGGCTAAACGTTCGGATCGACCACGATCGAGGCTTCGGTGTTCTCAGATAATTGGACGATGACATCGGGCGCAGGATCTGAGTGCGGATCCGCGCGACACAGCCACTTGCGCTTCTGCCAACTCGTATACGCTCCGATCATTAGCAGCATGAATCCGCCGGCGACGATCAGCCCGGCCGTCGGGTTCGCGCCGGTGATGATCCAGCGGGCGAAGAAAAAAACAAGGTTGGCAGTTGCGACTGCGCTCGCGACGGCCTGATAGCGCCTCCACGGCCAAACGCCGCTCGCGAGGAGCAAGACTCCGATCAGGCCGAGAGTGTGCGCGCGGGCTATCCACTGGAGTTCGGGCTCGAAGTCGTGCATCCACGCGGTAACGACTAGGAAGATCACCGGCCAGATCGTCAGTAGCAAGCGCGGACGAGGCGTCACGATGTGAATCGCGACGAGCGTACTCCAGCCGGCGAGCAGAAAGGTGACGAGGATATCGGCAGGTGTGCGCTTCCAGAGGTACAGCGCCATCGCCGCCTGCTGCAAACACAGCGCCGCGATCGCTTCGGGCTTGGCGCGGCGCAGACGGGCAATGAAAAACAGGTATCCCGCGACCGCGGCGAGCAAAAGCACGACCTGCTCGCGCGATAAAGCTGTCCGCGGCAGCGGGTCGGCATGGATTCCGGGCGGCAGCAAGAGTGGCGTCGCCCGATATACGGCGATCGCCAATGCGACGCTGCCCGCGTGCAGCAGAGCCGATGATGCATGCCGCAGCGCGCCGAACCACAGAGCAGCCGCAGCCAGCACGGCGGTCGGGACGAGTGGATCGCGCAGGAACGCAGGAAGACGGCGCAGCGGAAAGTCAGGATCGAAAGGCTGCGCCGCGAGGAGCAGCCCTCCGATCGGCAGAAGAGCCATTAAATATGTCAGCGGTCTCTTCAGCGACAGAACACGCGCACCGTCGAACACCACGACGGCGATGGCTGCCATGAGCGGGGCAGCGTAGAAGGGGCGCGCGTGCAGGAAGAAAGCGTGCTGCATGCCGATGAGGTGCACTGCCAGCGCGCCGATCACCAGCGAGAGGAACGCGAGTTCCCAGCGAAAGTCGGGATCGCTGGAAAGCGGCCGCTCGGCGCGTCGGCAAGCGCGCGCATGCGAGCGGATCGCCAGCAGCAGCCCGAGCGCCAGAGCCCCCACCAGCCACGAAAGCCAATAGAAATGCAGCTCGTTGGCGCCGTCGGCCCGCTCCGGGACACGCAGCAGCGGCGGAATGAGTGCGACCAGCAACACGCAGCCACTCGCCGTGAGCCGGCCCGGGAGGCTGAGGTGCAGACTCATCACGCGGCGCACGACCCGCATTTCGATGAGTGCGATCAGTGCGGCGCCCAGTGCGCAGATCAGGCCAACTTGGCTGTTGCGGGCTGTCATCTCCATGGTCGCGGCCAGCGGACCCGTCCAGAACAAGGCCGCCACCAGCAGCAACGACGGCTCGTCCTCGGGTGCGCGGCGGCGGCGATGCAGAACCAGCAGGACGGATACGACGAGCGACTCGTAGATTTGCAATACACCCAGAGTCAGCAGAATCAGGCCGATGTCGCCGGCGCGGGCCGTGGGCGTGACCAGATACAGCCGCGCGCCGGCGGCGATGCAGGCGGCACTCAGCAAATAAGTGGGATTGTGTTCGATCCACCAACCGGCGCAGCGCGCGCAGCGGCTCCGTATGCCATGAAACATGACAGCACCTCCCCAGCTCAAGGCTGGAACTGGCGCGCAGCGCGCGCCGCCGATTTCAGCTCCATGCCAGCCGCGTTCGCACGTCGAACGGCGCGCGGCGGCGCG
>DASXUA010000700.1:0-2273 GCA_036505095.1 Phycisphaerae bacterium | reverse complement strand
ACCGAGATCTCGACTTTCATCATGAACCTCCGTGTTGCCAGTGACTCTGCGCAGCTACACCGCGTGCGCAACACGAAGCATATCTGCCAGAATGGCAGGGCGCCACTAAAAATGGGATGCACCCCGTAACGCGTTAACGCGCGACAGCGAGCTTCTTGCCTCGCCGCCGGCGTGTAGTGGCCGATTCGAGCAGTTTCAGGACCTGCCCGCCGCGGCGCTCGACTTGATCGAGCGTGCACGGGTCAGGGAGCGTCATGGATGCCGGCCGCGATCCAACGCCAACGACGCTCGCTCACGCTCGCGGGTCTGAACCGGGGCCCGCCGAGCGCCGTCCGGACTTGAGCCGCTAAGCGGCTGCCGGTAACATGCGTTCTCGACGGCGGAAGCGTCGATCCGCTTATCTTAGGAAACGGGTTCTCCGGAGGAGTCTCATGCATCGTGCTCTTGTTCACTTGACGATGGTTCCGTTCTCTCTGTTGCTCAGCGCGACTGTGGCGCGCGCCGCCGATTCACCGCAAGCGCTCGCCAGTCATCAAGCCGCGATCGCGCGGCTTCAGCAGAACAATCAATTGCAATACGACCCGGCCACGGTGCTGGTGCGTTTTGTCGCCCAGACGCCCGAGGCCGCCCGCACGGCCGCTCGGGCGTTGGTCGGCGGGCAGAAGCTGCGCGATTTCACGCTGGTGCCTGACCTCGAACTGATCAGCGTTGGCGTCGAAGCGCGCCAGGCGGCCAACCTGCTCCAGGCGCAGCCTTCAGTTCAGTATGCCGAGCCGGATTTCGTTGTGCACGCGGTCGTCATTCCCAACGACACCTATTTCAATCTCGAATGGGGCCTGAATAATACCGGTCAAACCGTCAACGGCGATCCGGGGACGAACAATGCCGACATCAACGGACCGGAAGCCTGGAACGTCAGCACCGGCGACGCGAGCTTCGTGATTGCCGACATCGACACCGGCATGCAATTGAACCATCCCGACCTGGCAGCCAATCTGTGGACCAATCCGGGCGAAATCGCCGGCAACGGGATCGACGACGATGGCGACGGCTATGTCGACGACGTCCACGGCTGGGATTTCTACAGCCACGACAACGATCCGAGCGACTCCGACGGACACGGCACGCACACGGCCGGCACCATCGGCGCGATCGGCAACAACGGCATCGGCGTGGCCGGCGTGAATTGGGCCTGCAAGATCGCGCCGTTGCGCTTTCTGGGGCCCAACGGCGGTTACACGTCGGACGCCGTGCTGGCCGTGCAGTACTGCACTGCCAAAGGCATCAAGGCATCGAACAATAGTTGGGGTGGCGGTTCATCGCAGAGCCTGTACGACGCCATCAATGCCGCCAAAAGCGTGGGGCACATCTTTGTAGCCGCAGCCGGCAATAATGGCACCAATAACGACAGCGCGCCGTTCTATCCGGCCTCGTACAATCTCGACAACATTATCTCGGTCGCCGCGACCGACAACGACGATCATCGCGCGTCGTTTTCCAATTATGGAGCTACGAGCGTCGACCTCGGTGCGCCTGGCGTTAATGTCGCCAGCACCTATACCGGCAGCAATTATGCGTACCTCAGCGGCACCTCGATGGCCACGCCGCACGTGACGGGTGTGGTTGCGCTGGTCTATGGCTTGCATCCGACCTGGACTTATCAGCAGGTGCGCAGCCAGATTCTCAGCACCACGCGTCCGGTGTCCGCATTGGCCGGCATCACGGTGACCGGCGGCGTGCTGAACGCGGCGGCGGCCGTCGGCGCCGGCAGCGGCAACACGCCGCCGAGCGTTTCCATCACCTCGCCGGCCAACGGCGCATCGTTCGCGCAGGGTGCGACCATCACCTTCACCGGCAGCGCGTCTGACACACAGGACGGCGATCTGAGCGTGGGTCTTGTCTGGACTTCCAACCTTCAGGGCCAGATAGGCACCGGCGCCTCGTTCGTGCGCAACGACCTGGTGGTCGGCACGCATACGATCACTGCGAGCGTGACGGACTCCGGCGGTTTGTCCGGATCGGCCAGCATTACCCTGACGATCCAGAACCCGAATTCGCCGCCGAGTGCCCCCACCAATACGACCGCCGCCAATAACGGCGGCGGGCAGGCGACGGTCCAGTGGACTGATAATTCCAACAACGAAAGCGGCTTCGAGATTCAGCGCGAGCATCGCGTGGGGCCGAATTGGGTGGAAACCGTGACGGCCGGAACGGTCAGTGCGAACGTCACCACGTTCGTCGATACCCCCGGTAATGGCCGGTTCCGCTATCGC
>DASXUA010000699.1:0-3618 GCA_036505095.1 Phycisphaerae bacterium | reverse complement strand
GACCGCTCCTACTACAATGCGGCCGTCATGGATGAGCAGGAGGCCGCCATTGATGTGCCGCTGCTGCGCGAGCCGGAGACGATCTCGCTGGCTCACGCGCAGACGCTGCTGGCCGCGCTGCGCGATAACATCGAAAGCGTGTTCATCGGCAAGGGCGAAGTGGTCGCTCATCTACTGGTGGGGCTGCTGTCGCGCGGGCACGTGTTGATCGAGGACGTGCCCGGCGTGGGCAAGACCATTCTGGCGCGGGCCATCGCCCGCAGCCTGGATTGCACTTTCTCGCGGATTCAGCTCACGCCCGATCTGCTGCCGTCGGATATCCTGGGCGTCAGCATCTTCAACGAGAAGACGGCCGCGTTCGACTTCCAGCGCGGGCCGATCTTCGCGCACATCGTGCTGGCCGACGAGATCAACCGCACCTCGCCGCGCACGCAGTCGGCGCTCCTGGAGGCGATGAGCGAGGCGCAGGTCAGCATCGACGGGCGCTGCTTGAAGCTCGAAGAGCCGTTCATGCTGATCGCCACGCAGAATCCGCACGAGTTCGAGGGGACCTACTTTTTGCCGGAGAACCAGCTCGATCGCTTCACGCTGCGGCTGCGGATCGGCTATCCCGGTCGCGAGTTCGAGCGGCGCATTCTGCGGCAGCAGCCGGACCGCAGCATGATCGATCAGCTCAAGCCCGTGACGCGGCGTGAAGATGTGCTGGCGCTGCAGCGGCTGGCCTCGACGGTGCGCACCGACGACGAGCTGACGAGCTACGCGCTGGATCTGGTGGACGCGACGCGGCGACACGATCAGCTCGAGGTGGGCGTGTCGCCGCGCGGTACGCTCTCGCTCATCCGGGCGGCGCAGTCGCTGGCGCTGCTGGAAGGGCGCGACTACATCATTCCGGATGACATCAAGTCGCTGGTCATTCCGGTGTGCGCGCACCGGATCGTGAGCAAGTCCTATCTGCAGAATGGGCGGATCGCGGCGGTGGAGTCGATCTTGAGCGAGATCATCGAGCGCATCCCGGTTCCGACATAGGCATTTCAGATCTCAAATTTCAGATTTCAGCCGGGTGCGACCGGGGGACGCTGAGACGCTGAGGTGCTGAGAATCAATCTGAACTTGCTCTTCTCAGCGTCTCAGCGTCTCGGCGTCAATTTCTGTCCAGAGCCTCCCGCGCGCCGGGCACGCGCAAGAAGTTATCGCTTCCTTCGTAACTGCTGCCAGACAGACACGCGCTCCGCCGTTGCGGGGCCGGCTCGGAACTGGCTACCCGCCGCAGCGGGAACGAAAGGAAAGGCGAACCATGACGCTCAACACCCAAAAACCATCTCCGGCCTATCGAGCCCGACGCGGTATGCGACGCCCGCGATGGAAGTTGGTGGCGCCGGCGTGGGCGTCGCTGGCCTCGGTGCTGGTCTGGACCGTTCAGCCAGAGGTGCTGGCGTGTAACCCCAGTCCGCCGCCGCCAGTGTGCAGCAAGGCGACGGCGATCATTAAGGCCGTTCCGGCGGTAATCATTCTCGGGCCGGGCGGCGGCGTGGTGCCGATTCCGACGCTGGTATTCAACGGCGCGGCTCCGCCAAGCTGTGCGCTGCCGACTAGCATAAAGGTAACATTGACGCTGACGTGCTTTACGGCGGGCGGCGCGCCGGCACCGGGCGGAATGGGCATGGTGATCGTGCCCACGCCTTCGCCCGGAGCCCCGGGGTTGGGGGCCAATCTGATTACGGTGCCCACGACCATCTTTCCAGGACCGATTCCGCGCTTCTGCTTCGTTTCGGGTACGGCGATGACGACTTGGTCGGATGGGATGACCACGACCGCCGTGGGCGATACGCTGGTGTGCCTGGTGCCGCCCTCGCCGACAGATCCTTCCAAGCCGCGTCTGGATATGCAGTTGCTGACCCCCGCGATCCAAAACGCGCATCCCGGCGATCAGCGGCCGATCGCGTTCAAGATCACCAACAATGATCCGGTGAGTTCCTGCACGGTGCTGCTGACGGCCGATTCAGAGCAGACCTCGCGTCTGCCGGTTATGGGCGGAGTGTTGCCGCCACCCGGTTCGGGCAAAGGCGTCCACGCGATTGCCGATCCCGGCGGGGGCGACAATTTCCCGATCGCGTTCAAGGAATCGTTGATTGGACCATGCCCATGCGTGCCGCTGCCGCCCAATCCGGCCGGAACGCCGATCCAGATGATCAGCAAGACGATCACGTTGGGACCGGGCGAATGCTCGCAGGTGGTTTACAACATCCGCTCGTGGCCCGGCTGCCCGAACGGCTCGTGCGGCGAGTCGCGCTGCAAGCTCGATGGAACCTTCTCCGATGGCACACCGGCCTTGGCGTGCGCCGGTACGGCGCTGTTCGTTGATACGAGCGTGGCGCCCGATTTCGAATGCCCGGACAGCGGGAACCTCGGGCCGGTGAACCCGATGCCGCCCAACATGCTCAACATGCACGAGCTACTGCCGCACGCTCAGGATGCCATCGACGTGAAACTGACGGTGCAGGAGCTGGGGCTGGCACCGCTGCCGCCCTACACGACGACATTCAACTCGTCGCTGCTGTGGAACGAGCGCGGGCGCGTCACGAGTGACAGCCATTCGCCCAATGGCACGGGGCTGGTGCCCGTCAATCAACCGTTCCAAGGGTTCGAGATCGTCCAGATCAGGTCGCCGCTGCCGGGTGTGCAGGTGCAGATCCTGAACCTGTCAATCCTGCCCCCGGCGCCAGCTTTGAACGGGCAATACTTCTCTGTAGAGGCCCACGCGCACGTGACCGGTTTGTCGCCGGGCGGGTTCCCGATCGACTCCTTCTTCGACGTGTTCATGCAGGTAAGCCTCGACGGCGTGACCAACGGCCTGCACCATCAGGGCCAAATCACGCCGCTGGGCGCGCAGATCCTCGATCCGGTGAACGGAGTCGTGCAGATCAATTTTTCGGGGATCTTCCTGCCCGATCCGGCTCTGCCGCCGGGTATCGTGAGCATCCGTGTGCTGCTGGATGCGCACGGTGCGCTGACGGGCGTGCCCTGCGATCCGACGACGCTGCCGGGCATCACGACGGCCGACCCGGTTGATGGCTTCCGCGACGTGCGCGAGGATCGTGGTGGCGGCGGGACGTTGGAGGGCCTCAGCTTCTTCGACGTGTTCTTCGATGCCCCGATCGTCGTCGAGCCGTGGGACATCCTGGTGACAGCCAGCGTCGGGAATCCACCGTGCATCCAATCGGTGACCTCGTCGGGCACCGCGGTGCATGTGGTCCTGGAGCGGCCGATCCGGCCCGGTGCGTGCACGAAGTTCACCTTCTGCAACGCACGGCCGGGAGCGAACATGGTGCGTTATGAGTTCCTGCCGGCCGACGTCAACCTGGACGGCACGTCGAACACGCTCGACCTGCTGACCTGGGTGCAGAACGTCAATGCCGGAGCAGCCACGCTCGTACGGCACGACACCAATCGCGATGGGTTCATTAACACCATCGACCTGCTGCGATTGGTGCAGTTGCTGAATGGCGTCAACAGCCAGCAGGCCTGGTCGGGAGTGTCACTCGTGCCGTGCGCACCATGATCAGTTCTGCGTGAGACGGCGAGGCTCCCGCCGAGCCGGCTGAAAGTGGGGCACGGTCA
>DASXUA010000698.1:0-3025 GCA_036505095.1 Phycisphaerae bacterium | reverse complement strand
GGCAGCGTGGCCACGTCGTTTCCGAACATGGCCGACGTGTTGGTCAACTGTGTCCCCGCGAGCTGCATGCCATCGCCCGAGTCGCCGCATAGCCGCACGCGGGCATTGATGGCCGGCTCGATGCGCACTTGTTTTCGGGATGCAGCCGGTGTTTCCTGTGTCGAAGCAACCATCTTGAGAATGACTCCCTGCCCGCGCCCGTCAGCCCCGCGCGGGGACGCACTTTCCCTTCAAACTGACTCAGCCGCTCGTCCGGTGATAATCGGCGATACGGGAGATACAAGTATAGTCCGATAGCGCGCGGAATTCGAGCCAGGCGGCGCCTCGCGCAAACCCTGCTCAAGCAGTAACTTACCGGTCTTTGGCGGGTAGGTTCCCCGGGGCGGCAGCTCGACTCGCCCTGACCCGCCGCGTCGCAGTCAAAAGATCCGCCGGGGCGGAATCCGCCGTGGCGGGGCGGGCCACCCGTCTCATCCATAAGCGCTCTCGGCTCCGTGCCTAACAGCGTCGAGCGCCTCGAATATATCCGGCGGGTGTTCGGATGACAAGCGCGCCGGGAACCCCGAGCCGTGGCGTTCACGCCACGCGAACCCGACGTGAACGTCGGGGCTCGGGCAGGAACTCACCCATGGCGGTCCACCAGGGGTTGCCTCAGAAACTTCCGCTGGCAATCCTGGCACAAATCGAATTGCAAGCAGCGATAGGTCTGGTCCTCGACCTCGTCAGGGTCGGCCGAGTGCAGCGCTTCCACCAGACGCTCCATCTCGGCGCGCAGATCGCCCACCAGGTCGCGGGGCGACAGCTCGACCGGACCCGCGGCCGCGTAGACTTCGATCTTGACGATATAGCGCTGGGGATCGTTGGCCCCCAGCACGCGGCCGCATTGATCGCACTCGTAACGAATCAAACCGTCGTCCCTCGGGGCACTTCCGGGCGCGGAGAGTCTACTGGCATGACTCAGCACGGCACAAGCATGCGTCAGACTCCGACGAACGCGCGAAATCGCCTATGGCGTTGACCAATACGCGCGGACGGCCGTATGCTGTTTAAGATGACTGCTCCCATTGATACTGTGACGGTAACTTTGCCGCGCTCGCTGGCGTCCGATATTCCGACCCTGGCCGATGATTTGACGGATCGGATGCACGAGCTACTTGAGCGCAATACCGATGGCGCGCTCAGCCCGGCCGAGCGCGTCGAGCTGCAGACGCTGGTCCAGATGGCGCAGTTCGCGCAGATTCTCGCGTTGGCCGTGCAGCAGGCGCCCAAGCCTTGAGCCTTTCCGCAATTCCCGCCGGTTTGCGACGCGCCGTCTTTGAGCGGGACGGCGGGCGATGTGCCTACTGCCGCCAAACTACATCGGGCGCAGGTCAGAGATGCACAGCGCGCTGAGGATAACAAGTGCTCGGGTCTCCGGCGTCGCGTCGCCGCGCTCAATTTTCAAAACTTTTGAAACACTTGGAAGCTTGCGGCCCGCCCGCTAGGATTTTTGCGGCCGGTAGCGCGGGCTCCGGGACGAAGGCCGTCCCGGATTGGCAGAACATGAGCACCATCGCAATCCCCCTGGATGATCTGTACACGCCGGTCGCGACGGAACTCGCGGCCGTGGAGCAGCGTTTTGCGGACGAGTTATTCAGCGAACTGCCGTTCGTCAATGGGCTGTGCGACCGCGTGACGCGCTTCCGCGGCAAGATGCTGCGGCCGGCACTGGTGCTGCTCAGTGGGTCGGCCGCCGGCAAAGTCACCTCCGAACACATCACGCTGTCGGCCGTCGTCGAGATGGTGCACATGGCCACGCTGGTACACGATGACGTGCTGGACGCGGCCGACATCCGCCGCCGTCACGCCACCATCAACAGCATGAACGGCAACGAGACCGCCGTGCTGCTGGGGGATTATCTCATCAGCCACGCCTTCCATCTGTGCAGCGGCCTGTCGAGTCAGTTCGCCTCGCGGCTGATCGGCGCCACGACCAACACGGTGTGCGAGGGCGAACTCCTGCAGATTCACCAGCGCGGCAACGACCAGTTGAGCGAGGAGGAATATTTCGAAATCATCCGCCGCAAGACGGCCGCGCTGACCGCGACCTGCTGCACGGTAGGCGCCAAGTACGCTGATGCGGATGACGAGCTGGTCGAGCGCCTCACCCAATTCGGCATGAGTGCGGGTGTCGCGTTCCAGATCGTTGACGATGTCCTCGACCTGATCGGCACGCAGCGCGAAATCGGCAAGACGCTGGGCCGCGACTTGGACCTGGGCAAGCCGACCCTGCCGATCATCCATGCCCTGGCGCACGGCTCGTCGGCCGCCCGAGGCGAGTTGTCGCGCCTGCTGCGCAACGGCCGCGCCGCGTCGGGCGTGAACGTCGAACAACTCCTGGCCGAAACCGACAGCGTGCCCTACGCCCTGCAGACCGCGGAGCGCTACACCGCCTCCGCGCAGCAACAACTTAGTTCCCTGCCCGCCAGCCCGGCCCGCGATAGTCTACTGGCCATGTCGGAATTCATCGTCCGCCGCCGAGCTTAGCGCATCGTGCCGCGGTAACACACATGTCGGCGTGGTTCTGAACCGCGAGCGTCAGCGACCGGCCTGGGCGCCCTCTGGCGCCCATTTGTAGTCCGCCAAGCGCCACACTAGAATGGCAGACTGGTGAGGGCGATTCGCCGTAGGTCCTCGTCCGACTATCGATCGAACCGTCACAGTTTTCGGAGGTCTCTATGAACCGTTGCGCTGTCCTCGTCGCGTGCACATGCCTGTTGCCGTCAGCCACCGTTCGTGCTGATGATCAGAAACTTCCCGCTCCAGAAAAGGTGACGGCCGTCGAAGGCATCACCGAGTATCATCTGGGCAACGGCCTGCGCGTGCTGCTGTTCCCGGACAGCTCCAAGCCGACGGTGACGGTGAACGTCACCTATCTGGTCGGCTCGCGGCACGAGGGCTATGGCGAAACGGGCATGGCCCACCTGTCGGAGCACATGGTCTTCAAGGGCACGCCCGACCATCCGCAGATTTGGAAATCCCTGCA
>DASXUA010000697.1:0-13752 GCA_036505095.1 Phycisphaerae bacterium | reverse complement strand
TCTCATGCAGCGCCGCAGTTCCCGGAAACAGAGAAGCGGTGTGACCGTCGTCGCCCATGCCCAAAAATACCAGATCGAACCGCGGCCAGCCTTTGCCGAACTTTTCCACCAGCAGCCGACCGTAGTCAATCGCGGCCGCCTGCGGATCGCGCTCGCCCTCCATACGGTAAACACAATTCGCGCAATGCCGGACATGATCCAGCAACGCGCGCCTGGCCAGCCCGTAGTTGCTGTCCGGATGATCCGGCGGCACGCAGCGCTCGTCGCCGAAGTAAAAGCGAACTTTGTGCCACGGCACCTGCTCGACGCGCGGCGCCGCCGCCAGCAACTCATAGACCGCCTTCGGCGTCGAGCCGCCCGACAGGCACACGTTGAACTCGCCGTGGTCTTCGACGCTGTGCCCGGCGGATTCAATGAAGAGATCGGCCGCGGCCGCCGCAACTGCCGTCGGGTCGGAAAGGATGCGCATGCCGGCCAGCTTTGACATGGCAGCGGTGATACCCGCACCCTCCAAGCATGGCAACCCGTGCCGGGGTTCTGATGAGCGCCCCAGCCCGGTTGCGATCCCCTGGGCGGGCTCGAAGCTGACGCTATAGAATCTCTGAATGCGGCCGGATCCACACACGACCGAGCAGCGCGCCGACGAAGCCATCCTGCGCGTCGATGGAATGCATTGCGCCAGTTGCGTCGCGACGGTTGAGCGGGCAGCGCGCAGCATTCCCGGCGTCGAGTCCGCTCGCGTAAACCTGGCTCTGGGGCGGGCGAATGTGCGTTTCGATCCGCAGCAGGCCAATGCGGACGAGATCGCCGCGGCGGTCACGCGGGCGGGCTATCCAGCCACCGTCAGCACCGGAGGGGTCCTGGCGGACAATGTCGAAGACCAGCGGCTGGCTGAGCAGATCACGCACGCCCGGGCCTGGTTGCGGCGCGCTATCGTGGGATTTGTGCTGTGGCTGCCGCTCGAGCTGACGCACTGGGTGTTGTACGCGGCCACGGGGCATGTGCTGCATGCATGGATGAACTGGTTGGCACTGGGCGCTGGAACCGTCGCGATCGTTTACATCGGGCGCGGCTTTTTCGCGGGCGCGTGGTCGGCGCTGAAGCGGCGCACCAGCAACATGGACACCCTCATCGCCATCGGCGCAAGCGTCGCCTATTGCTATAGCCTGGTTGGATTCCTCGGCTTTCAGCTCGGCTGGTGGCGGACGCTGCCCAATCTGTATTTCATGGAGTCGGCCGGCCTGCTGGCGCTCATCAGCCTGGGTCACTGGCTCGAGGCCCGCGCCCGCCAATCGGCCGGATCGGCCATCCGCGACTTGCTCGATCTGGCGCCGGCCACCGCCTGTCGGTTGGATGAGCACAATCAGCCCCATGAGGTTCCGGTCACGGAGCTACAAGTCAACGAGCGTGTGCTGGTGCGGCCCGGTGATCGGCTGCCGATCGATGGCGTCGTCATCGAAGGCCGATCCACCGTCGATGAATCGATGATCACGGGTGAGCCGCTGCCCGTCACACGCCAACCCGATGACGAGGTCATCGGCGGAACGGTCAATCAGGACGGAAGACTGGTCGTCCGCGCGACGAAAGTCGGCAGCGAGACGGCGCTCGCGCAGATCGTCCGGCTCGTGGAGCAGGCGCAGTCCAGCAAGCCTCCCGTGCAGCGGCTGGCCGATCGCGTCGCGGCCGTTTTCGTTCCAAGCGTGCTGCTGATCGCGCTGTTTACTGGCATCGGCTGGTACGTGTGGGGAAGCTGGTACGCCGCGGCGCCTGCGATCATCGCGGGCCGGATGGCCAACGCGGTCTGCAGCGTGCTGCTCATCGCCTGCCCCTGCGCGCTGGGTTTGGCCGTGCCCGCGGCTTTGATGGTGGGCACCGGCCGCGGCGCGCGGCGCGGAATTCTGATCCGCGATATCGGCGCGCTCGAGAGTGCCGAGGCTTTGGACACGGTCGTGCTCGATAAGACCGGCACGTTGACGCGCGGCCGACCGGTCGTCGAGCAGGTCATCACGTGCAACGGCGCATCAGCCGAGCAAATCCTGCGCCTTGCGGCGGCAGCCGAGCAATCCAGCGGACATCCGCTGGCCCGCGCGATTGTCGAGCATGTGCGGCAGCAGGGCATCCTCGTCCCGCCGGTGGAAGCATTCACCAGCGAAGCCGGTTACGGGGTCGTCGCGCAAGTCCAGGGCAGGACCGTTCTGGTCGGCAGCGAAGCCATGTTGCGCAAGCACGGGGCGGCACCGGACGAGCGGATCGCGCCGGCACGCGGCAAGACGCTCGTCCATATTGGGTACCAGGAGGGAGACGGCGCCGCCAGCCTCATGGGAGTGATTGCGATCGGTGACGAACTGAAGCCGGATTCGCGCGCCGCGATCGCCGAACTGCATGGGTTGCGGCTGCGCACGGTGTTGCTGACTGGTGATAACCGGGCCACGGCCGAAGCCGTTGCGCGCCAGGTCGGCATTACGGATGTGCGTGCCGAGGTCAAGCCGGATCAGAAGGCCGCCGTCATTCAGGAATTGCAAGCCGGGCGACGAAAGGTGGCCATGGTCGGTGATGGCATCAATGACGCGCCGGCGCTGGCGACGGCCGACCTGGGCATCGCGATCGGCTCCGGCGCCGATATCGCCAAGGAGACCGGCGACATCGTGCTGGTCAGCGGTAGTCTGCACGGCGTGGCAACGGCCATCCGATTGTCGCGCGCTACGATGCAGAAGATTCGACAGAATTTGTTCTTCGCCTTCTTCTACAACGTGCTCGCTATCCCGCTGGCCGCCTGCGGACTGCTCAACCCGCTGATCGCCGCCGGGGCGATGGCCCTGTCGGACGTCACCGTGATCGGAAATGCGCTCCTGCTGCGCCGCGCGAATATCGACCGCTGATGGGTCGCGGTGGGCGCAAAAAGATACGGACCTCGCCGGCGCGTGGCCGGCGAGATCCGTCAGGGGGTGTAGGGGTCGTCGGTTAAGGCGCCGAGACGGTGATGCCACCGCCCTCGATTTGCTGCCGAATGTGGTCCATCAGATTCTCCAGGCCGTTGCGCAAGTTCGTGATGCCCGTAGCATCCTTGCTGATCAAAGACTGCACCAATAGCAGGTGCGTGTGCGTCGTTGACAACAGCGTCTGGAAGCTCTGATCATTGATATTCAAGGCCATGCGCCGGATGGCGGAGAACAGGTCATCGAGCGCGTTCACGTTAGTCTTAACGTTCTCCAAAGCCTGTTCGAGGTCGTCCAGACCATCCATCATGATGGACAGCTCGCGCATCATTCCCGTCAAATCGTTCGCCGTTTCGAGTTCTCCTTGCATCTCCAGGGCGCGCCGGCCGTCCTGGGTGATCAACGTTGAAATTTCCTCGAGTTTCGCCTGGGCCACCCCAAGCTGGGAATTGATCTTCCGAAGCTGAATGGTCAGGTTCGCGATCAGCCGTTCGTTACCCCCGGAACCGCCGCCGTTGGCTGCCCCCACATCCGCCCGTACTAGCTGAATTCCGAAAACACTCGCGACGCAGAGAGACGTCAAGCAAAGCAATTTGCCTCTGTTCATCGGTCTTCTCCTGAGAGAGATCCCGCTCGCACTCCGAACGACCGTCGCTCGAAGCAGCTTGCGCGTGGGAAGTGCAACGTTCGTTCCAGCGCTACGGTCGTGTCTGACCAAGCGCCCGCGCGCGCGGCGGGATGACGCGGCTGAGCGGCAATAACTGCTCGGAAATCCCGCTGGGCCGCAAGTGATGCGCACGAACGGTTGAGGCATGCAGTCGCGGCCATACCGCCAGCGTGTCGCGGAAGCCTCGGCCATTTCCGACCTCGAAGCAAGCTGGAGCCCGCGCGGCGGACCCGCTATACTGACCAGCGCTCGCGCGGTCACAGGTGCGCGGTGCTCCGCCATCGGCGGAGCTGACCGGGCGGGCAAGTCGGGCGGTCACGCGATCGCCCGCACAAGGAATCGGGAAACCGGCCCTTTTCATGCTCATGGCGCGCAGGCTTGTATTCGGTGCGTGGCTGGCGGCGACGGTCGCGGCTGCGGCCCAGTCGCCCGTGCCACTCGGCGAGCACGCCGACGAGCCCGCGCTGCCGACCGGCATCAGCATTCAGAACATCGAGATGTTCGGCGTGCTGATGAATCGCTGGGCCGAGCCGGACGGCACGCACGTAATCTACTTCGTCGGCGATTTCGAATTGCATATGGGTCTGCGGCGCCTCAAGTCGCGCGAGGCCGTGATCTGGATGACGCATCGCTCGTTTGAGGGGCGCGCGTACGTTCAGTACGAAATCTATCTGTGGCGTGACGCGCGCGTGACGGAGCCGGCCGGAACGGTCACCAGCGGTCCGGTGCTGTTTGTTACCCTCAACAGCAGTGGAAAAATGACGGCCGCGGCCGATCGCAGCGCTGGCGAGCCGCCGGCCAAGTCCGAAGTGTATGCCGAGGCGTTGCACCTGCGCGACGCGCTCCGCGCGCAAGCGGGCGCGCCGCTTCAGCCGCAGGCGCCCAAGCCAGTCGAGGTGGTCGGACCCGGCGCCATACCCGCCCAGCGCGAAACGGTCCGTCCGCCGGTGGGCATCCGTTCGCCCAACCGAATGATCGTTGCTGAAGTGGACGGGCAGGAGGTGCTGACGGCCACCGACGTTTACGTGTTCCGCGGAACGGCCGGGGGCGAAGAGTTGCTCGAACTGCGCGCGGATGCGGCCGTGCTCTTCATGAAGAAACGCGAACCACGCCAGCCGGGCGCAGCGCGCGCGCCGCCCGACGAAACCGAAAAGCAGCCCTCCACCGAGCCGGGCGAGTTGACGCTGCCGCTCGGCGGCTTCGGTGAGCCGGGCCCGGATGAAAAGAGCACCGGCTTTCTGCCCGGCGGAGCCGTCGAGGGCGTCTATCTGGAGGGCGACGTCGTGCTGACGCGCGGCGAGCGCATGGTCCGCGCCGATCGGCTGTACTATGACATGCAGAACGAGCGGGCGCTGATCCTGGACGCGGTGTTGCGTGCCACCATTCCCGAGCAGAATGTGCCACTGTACGTGCGGGCCGCCCAAATCCGGCAGCTCTCGCGCGACGAGTACGTGGCGTACAAGGCACGCGTGACAACCAGCGAATTCTTCACGCCGCACTATCACATCGGAGCCGAGCGGGTCGAGGTCCTGGATCAAACGGTACGGAGCGAGAGCGGCGGCATCGCCGGGCTGCGGGCGGGCACGTTCGCAATGACGCAGACCACGTTCAATATCGAGGACTTCCCGGTGCTCTACTGGCCCTATGCGCGCGGCGACTTCAAAGAAGGGGAGTCGCCGCTGCGCAGCTTCCGCACGGGCTACAGCGACCACTTCGGCGTCGAAGTCGAGACCGAGTGGCACCTGTTCAACCTGCTCGGGCTGCGCACGCCACTGGGATTCGACGCCAAGCTGCGGCTCGACTATTTCTCCGAGCGCGGACCGGCAATCGGCATCGACACCAACTATCAGACGGAGAATTCGTTCGGGCTGTTCCGCGGCTACTACATTCATGATACGGGTGAGGACCACCTGGGCCGGTTCCGCGACAACACCCCGGACACGGAAAACCGCGGACGGCTCACCTGGCGCCATCGGCAGTATCTGCCGAATGATTGGCAGCTCACGCTGGAAGGCTCATACATCTCCGACCGCGGTTTCCTGGAAGAGTACTTGCGCCGCGAGGAGCGCGAGGGCAAGGACCAGGAAACGCTGATCCATCTCAAGAAGCAGGAGAACACCTGGGCGTTCACGGCGCTGGCCCAGTGGCGCATCCTGGACTGGTACACGCAGACGGAGCGGCTGCCGGATTTCTCCTTCCGGGTGATCGCGCAGCCGATCGCCGATGCGGTGACCTGGTTCAGCGAGAACCGCGCCGGGTTCGTGCGCTATCGCCCGGCCGAACGCGACCTGCTCGAAGACATCTTCCTCTTCGGCGGACGCGAGCAGGCCTCGCGGACGGTGGCGCGCGTCGATACGCGCCAGGAGCTGGACCGCTCATTTCGCCTGGGCGATCTGACGGTCGTGCCGTTCGGCTCGATCCGCGGCTCCGCGTGGGACGATTCGCCCGACGCGCCCGAGCCTTTCGCACCCGGCGGCGGCGGAGGAGTCGGGCGGGTGCTGGGCACCTACGGTCTGCGCGGCAGCGGCTACGCCTCGCGCGTTTTTCCCGAGATCGAATCCGACCTGCTCGATCTGCACGGCATCCGGCACGTGATCAAGCCGGATTTCGTGGCGTGGTTGGCGCATGGCAACCTGGATTCGCGGCGCGTGTT
Organism: Phycisphaerae bacterium; assembly: GCA_036505095.1. Lineage (GTDB taxonomy): Bacteria > Planctomycetota > Phycisphaerae > UBA1845 > UBA1845 > DASXUA01. The sequence goes on along the minus strand of DASXUA010000697.1, from coordinate 7,496 downwards.
TCCCTTCGACGAAGCGGTCGAAGCCGTGGACGATTTCGACGGCGTCGGATTCGGGCTGCGACAGCGCTGGCAGACCAAGCGCGGCGGTCCCAGCCAACAGCGTATCGTGGACGTGTTTCTGCTGGATCTCGAAGCCGGCTTCTTTGGCGACGTACAACCCTTCCAGACCACCCCCAGCGGGCACGGACTGTTCGAACGCGCCCGGCGTCGGCGGCACTTCGTGCAGGGGGCGCAGGCCGACGAGACCACCTACGGTTTTACCTCGTTCTCGCGCCCGGAAAGCAGCATCCATCGCAACTACGCCAGTGCTATGGCGCAGTGGCGCATCAGCGACACGACCGTACTGATCGCCGACAGCAACTTCGACCTGAACGACCACACGCTGGGCGTGTTTAACCTCTCCTATGCGGTCGAGCGCACGCCGCGCCTGAGCTACGTGCTCGGTTACCGCTTCATCAACGAAATCAATTCCAATCTGATCGGCGGCGGGTTGAACTACAAGATCAGCGAGAAGTACACCTTCGGCGTGCGCGAGGAATTTGATCTGGACCGCGGGCGCACCGGCGAGTTCAGCGTGGTGATCATCCGCAAGCTGCCGCGCTGGTATTTCGCGCTGACGTTCGACCTCGATAACATCGAGAACGACATAGGGGTTTCGGTCTCAGCCTGGCCGGAAGGCTTGCCGCGCGCTACGCTGGGCAGCCGGCGCTTTACCGGACTTTCCGAATCGACCGGCATCCGGCCCGACTAGGACCACGTTGCTGGCGATCGAGCGGCGCGCGACTTGCCCACGAATGGGGAATTTTTTGAGGCCGCGCTACCATTGACGCTTGCGGCGCCCAGCGATAGGTTGCGCGGTGTGGTCGTGGCCGTCCGCGTCGGACGACTTCGCCAGCGGGGAGTATCAGCATGAGTGGGTCGGATGCGTCGGCGTCGCGCGTCTCGGTCAAGCCGCGGTCGCGCCGCAAAACATTTACCGTGCGCGAGGCGAACTGTGCGCTGCCGCTCGTGCGGCGGATCGTGGCGGATGTCGTCGAGCACTGGAGCCAGCTTCAGCGGCTGACCGAGCGCCATCAGCGGCGCGGCGCCGGCGATGATCCGCTGGCACTGGAGGACCAGATCCGCGACACGCGCGACCGGCTGCGCGAGTTGGTGGAGGAACTCAACGGGATCGGCGTGGAGCTGAAGGATCTGGAGGCCGGGCTGTTGGATTTTCCCGCGAAGTCCGCGGGCCGCGACGTTTACCTGTGCTGGAAGCTGGGCGAGGCTGCGGTGGACTACTGGCACGATTGCAGCGCCGGCTTCGCCGGGCGCCGGCCGATCAGCGAGCTGCGCGAAGCCAAAAAACACTGACGCTCACCCGCCCGCCGCGGCGGGTGAAACTCCGAACGCCGCGGACTCTTCCAACAATTCTCGTGAGCGCGAGCGCCCCGACCTACGGGCATGCCGCTACGGTAGCACCGTTAAACATTTGCGTCGTATTCACCCCGTTCAGGAGTTGCACGAGCCGCAGCAGGTCCTGGGTGTTGACGCGGTTGGCCGCCTGCGTGTTGCGGTCGATGTTGTAGCGCGCCCAGTTATCGGGCTGGTTCGCGCTGCCGTCAATGAGCCGCTGCAAGAGCCAGAGCAGGTCCTGCGTATTCGAGGTGCCGTTCAGGTCAACGTCGCCGGGCAATGACTGATACTGCAGCTTCTCGCCTGGCAACGTGCCCAGGAACGTGAGGGTTGTGCACTGGCGCGGCGGAATGGCACCTGAGAGCATGATTAGGTACGGTCCGGCGCCCATTCCGGTGACTGATGTCAGGCTAGGACACGGCCCGCCCGTGCACATCACGCCGATGCTCCCCAAGCCCGGCAATGCCCAAGGCGCGTGGTCAAAGTTGACCGTGATCTGGGAATAGTCGATGGCTGCCTGCGGCGGCGTCTCGCTTCCGCCGATCCCGGCGGTCAGCGCGCTGCCGGGGCCCGTATCGAGCACGTCGCGGAAGGGCTGCCCCGGCGCGTACGGGTTGGCGCTTGCCGCCGGCGGATTCGCCGCGGCGATGGTGGTGGGGTTGCAGACGCCGCAGATTTGATTGGCCAGATCTGCACATGCCTGCGTCCACTCGGCGCTGCAGCAGGAAGAATTCATGGCGCACACCATCTCGGTGCAGGCACAGTTCTGGCAGGTAGGTTCGGGGTGAGGCATGCAGCAGGGGCCGATGTTGGGTGGCCATGGGTCGGTCACAACTGGCGCAATGGTCAGAATGCCCGATCCTCCGAAGCCTGGGCCAACCCCGCCCACCCGAATCTTGTAACAGTGTGCGGCGCTGATGGCGAAAGAGACAAGCGACTGCAGCCCACAGGAATCGTCGTTGCAGGTCAGCAGGTCCGCGACATTCGCCGGGCATTCGCAGCCGTCGTACACTTGCAAGACAGTGTCGAAATTTGTGCCGCTGCCGCACGTATATACATCGGCCCAGCCACTGCAGCCAGGGGTCCAGTTGTACCAGATGTCCTGCGGAAGGAGGGCGCAGACTACGGGGGCGGGCCCATCGGTCACGGCTCCCATGTTGCTGAACGCAAGTCCGGGCTGAACGCCAAAGACATTGATCGCCGCAGCGCAGTCGTCGTTTACCGGAGCCGGCTGGCAGGCGCCGCAGGGGCAGGAAGTCGCGCAAGCGCCGCTGCCACAGGTCTGCGCGGCGCACACGCTATCCCAGACGAATTCGCAGCAGAAGGAATCCGCGGCGCACACGCAGCCGCAGCAACCGGCGTCGTCGCAGAACGGACTGTGGTGCGGCAGGCAGCAATTGCCGGAAGCTGGATCGCCGCAGCCGGGGCCGGGGGGGCACAGATCGCCGCACATCGACTGCGCTTCGTCAGCGCAGAGGCCATCCCACTGCACGTTGCAGCAGAAGGGATCAACCGCGCAGACGGTCGCCTGGCAATCCGGATCGTCGCAACCGGGCGTCGCGTGGCCGACGCAGCAGTTGGATTCACCGCCGCGCGCCTCTGGCACGTCCCCAGATGCCCAGGGCAAGATCGCAGCCAACGTCAGGGCTGCAAAGATTGAGCGGCCCCTTCGCGATGCGCAACATCTCGCCGGAAGCTGGATGGTGACTTGGCGGGGCATAGTTTCACTCCTGCGCGAACGAATTCTAAGCCTCCGCCGCACAAGTTACGAGATCGATCTGGACATCCTGCGCCAGAACGCCGGCGCCTGCCAATGCTGCGCGGCCGACCTTGACGGCGACGGCGACGTGGACACCCCTGACGAAGCGATAATCCTCGCCAACTGGACGGGCTGACGAACGCCGTCTCTATTGGCAACAGCATACTTGACCAAGACCCTTGCGTGGGCCTACGGCGGCGGGTCAGCCCGGATTCACGCACCGACGGGCCTCACGTCTCTGGCACGACCAGCGCCTTGATCGTGCGGCCGGCGGCGAGTTCGGCGAGCGCTTCGTTAAGCTGCCCCAGACCAAAGTGTTGCATCGGGACGGCCGACCACATCTGCCGTCCGGCGGCGGTCTTCAGAATCTCGATCCCGCGATAGAAATGTGAAAAGTCCGAGCCCCAGCAGCCCAGCACGTCCAGATGCTTGCGGTTCAGGTCCGCATGTGGGTTGAACGGCACCTCGCCCGCGTCGGTGTATTGACCCACGACGACGACGCGACCGGCGTCACGCGTGGAGCGCATGGCTTCCACGACCGCGGCCGGAACTCCGGTGGCTTCGATCGTCACGTCGGCGCCGCGGCCAGCGGTCCGCTCCGCGACCCACTGGAAGCGCGCAGCGAATTCGAGCTTGGACAAATTGAGCACGTCATCCGCGCCCATGGCGGTCGCGACCCGCAGGCGCTCGTCGGGCGCGCCAATGCATAGGACCTGCCCGGCTCCGGCCAGCCGCGCGAAGCCAACGGCCGACAGCCCCACCGGTCCGCTGCCCAGCACCAGCACGGTTTCGCCCAAACGCAGATTCGCGCGCTCGACGGCGTGCAGTGCCGTGGGCAGCGCGCAGCCGCCGGCCATGAAGAGTTCGGGAGCGACGCCGTCCAGCCGCAAGCAGCGCGTGCCCGGCTTGAGATAGACCTTCTGGGACCAACCGCCACACAGCCCGTCGGCTGCACCGTAGGTAATGCCATAGACCTTGCGCTGCGGGCAGCGCGTGGATGCCTTCGCGACCAGGCAATACCAGCATGCGTTGCATGTGCGATGCACGTCGAGAAAAGTAACCCGGTCGCCTTCGGCAAACGGCTGCCCGAGCACGTCGCGCATCGCTCCGCGCAGCTTCTCGATCCGGCCAACGGTCACGTGTCCCGGAATCAGCGGATAAGGCACGCCCGCGAGTCGCCCGTGATGCAGATGCAAATCCGTCCCGCACAATTCGCTGTACTCCACGCGCAGCAGCGCCGAATCCTGCTCCAGCACTGGCTCGGGAAACTCGCGCAGCTCGATCGGCTGATGCGGAGCGGGTATGACGGCGGCGCTGATGGCGGTCATGGCGTCTCGGGTGAATTCGCGTTTCAGGCGCGCGTCAGGAATTGCGACGACTCGCCCAGCACGCCACGGAGCTTGCGCAGGCCGCGCGTGCACAGCTTGTGGATGGCGGCTTCCGTGCGATGCATGGAAGCGGCCACGGCGGCCACCGGCTGGCCCTCGAGGTAGCGCATGCGCAGCACTTCGCGATATACCGGATCGAGTCCGGACAAAGCCGACTGCACGGCCGACACGGCTTCATGACCCGCGGCCGAGCGGCTGGGTGTGCGCTCGTGAACGGCCACCATTTCCAGCAACTGCACCACACCGCTGTGAGCTGGATCAAAGGCCGCCTCGGCGGCGCGCCGCCCGCCGCCGCGTTTGTCCGCGCGCTGCGCGCGCACGTGATCGGTCAACCGGTTATCGGCGATCCAGGTGAGCCAACGATAAAAAGCGTCGCGCCCCGCCGGCCGGAAGCCCGTGATGCCGCGGAAGGCCTCGACGAAGGTTTCCTGCAGGATATCCTCGGGATCGACTGTGCTTCCGAGAGAACTGGGGAGCTTGCGCGCGATCCGCGCGGTGAGCCGCTCGTGGTAATGCAGCAGGAGCTGCTCCAGCGCCGGCCCATCGCCGGCCACGGCCTGGGCGATCAGTTCGGATTCCTGCTCCGCGGCGGACATCCTCGCGCTTCCGGGATTCAGCGTTCAGCAAAGCGGCACTTCCAAAGCATACCGGAAATTCAACGGCCCGGTCAATTCGAAGAAATGCGCGGGAGCGCGGCGCACATTTTCCGCTCTGGAATAGACGGCGTGGCTCTCGGGCGGCCGCGTGGTGCCGGCTGCGTCGCTCAGAAACTAAATCGCCAACGTGAATTGGAGGAAACCGTGATGTTTTCCAGTGGAGTGATTGGTTTGAGGCGCGCGGGTCGCGCACAGGGTCGCTGTTCCCGAAGAGTGGTACTGGTCGCCGCGTTGACCTGCGGCCTTTCGGCGGGACTTAGGGCGCAGACGCCGGCGCCGGTGAAGGCGCCGCCGCAACCGCGGCCGGTGCCGATGGATCCGAACGGGGCCGTGGACAACGCCGGAATCGTGAAGCAGGAGGGACCCGGCATCTTCGAATTAGCGCTGGACACGTTCGACCCGAACGGGCCGTTCGACAATCTTCCCAAGCCGCCAGATTCCGGACCCACCGATCCGGTCGAGACGCCGCCGCCCTCCAATGACGACTGCGCCAACGGACTCGTGATCCCCGACTGCGCGACGGCCTGGATCTCGCCGGCGCTTGACGCCAGCGGCGCCACGAGCGATCCGTGCGAACCGGCCGACCCGTGCGTCGCGCCCGCCACAACCGGGCACTCCGTGTGGTTTCACTTCTATGCCGACGAGCCCGGGCTGCTCAGCGTTAACACCAACGGCAGCACCTACGACACCGTGCTGTCCATCTTCGCAGGCTACTGCAACTTCGGTGCGAGCGGCGGGGGCTGCGCGCCTCAGACTCTGGTGGCCTGCGATGACGACGGCGGGACCGGAACGGCCTCCCAGATCACCAACGTGCCGATATCGCCGGGCTCGTACCGCATCAAGGTGTCGGTTTTCGGCAACTCGGCCGCCGGAACGCTGCAGCTCGCCTTCGCCTATGCGCCGAACCCGCCCTCGAACGACGCCTGTGCCAACGCGATCTCATTCAACGGCGTGAGTTACACCGACGAGGCTTGCACCACGTCCGCGACTACCGACACTTGCGAAGCCGCTGAACTCTGCGGCAGCTTCACGGGTCAGAGCAACTCAGTGTGGTATCGCTACACGCCGCCGGCCGACGGCACGCTGCAGCTCAACACCAACGGCAGCGACTACGATACGGTGTTGTCCGTCTTCGACGCCTGCGGCGGCGGCTCGCAGGGTAATTGCCTGTTGCCGATGCAGTTGGCCTGCGACGACGACAGCGGCACCGGTTCCGATTCACAACTCAGCATGCCCGTGAGCGCCGGCACGACCTATTGGATCAAGGTGGCCGATTACAACTCGTCTCCCGGCGGCGGACATTTGGTGTTCAGTCTGCAGTTGATTGGTCCACCGCCGTCGAACGATCATTGCAACACCGCGACCGTCATCACCACCAGCAGTTTCCATCCGCCGCTCCTGCTGACCAGCGGTGCCGACGACCTTGATGACGAGCCGCAGGAAAACTGTGTGCTCGGCACCACCCAATCCGTCTTCTACTTCTTTACGGCCCCGTGCTATGGGCACCTGGATATCGATACGATCGGCAGCACGTACGACACGGTGCTCTCGGTGTTTACCTCCTGCGGATTCGTCGGGCCGAATGGATACGTCAGCCCGACGCCCGTGGCCTGTGACGACGATGGCGGGAGCAATTTAACTTCCTTGCTGTCGTTCCCGGTCATCGGGGGGACGACTTACATCATCAAAGTTTCCAATTTTGGATGGCCCGACTGGAGCGGCTTCCTGCAATTTAATTTCGAATACACGGCCAATCCAGGCTTGGGCAACATCGCCAGCGCCAATCCACTGAATGGCAATCCGTACGTGCTCGGTCAGCCGTTCCGCGACGTGCTGCAGAACCGCAACACCACCAACACGGCCGATCGGGGCATCGGGGCTTCCGGCACACCCCCGGCCGGCAGCACGAATTACGCGCTGATTACGGTCACGTTCACGCAGGGATTCTGCGAGCTGACCCCGAATTGGATCAACGTGAGCTGCACCGACATCGCCGGCAACGGCCCGGCAGATTGCCCGACGGTCACGAACGTGATCGGCAGCGTGCCCGGTCCCTACATCCTGCTGCTCAGCGGCCAGATTCCCGAGCGTGAGTGCACGACGCTGACGTTCACCGGCACGAACCCCGGCCAGAAGCTGCAATACCAGTTCCTGCCGGGCGACGTAGACATGAACGGAACCGCCAACACGCAGGATGTGCTGGCGCTGGTGACGGCCGTGAACAACGGCTCGGCCAACCAGGCCGCCAACCTGCCGCGCTTCGACATCGACCGCAGCGGCGCCGTCAACACGCAGGAC
>DASXUA010000696.1:0-8310 GCA_036505095.1 Phycisphaerae bacterium | reverse complement strand
CCCGCCGAGCCGCGGCTCGCCGGAGGCTCGCCCTCCCGTCACTTGACAGGGCCGCCCCCAGTGTTGAGAATGGCTTTCAAGCTGCAAGTTCGCGCTGCGGCTCGCATGGGCAAGCAGATAGGCGCGCCCATACCACCCGGCACGCACGGGCATGCGAAAAACGCCTGCCCCTGCCACCCGAGGAATTTTGAGTCTTGCCGAAGTCGTGTTGATTCCCTGACCCTTTTGGAGTCTCGCTATGCCCGCTCCCCGCGCCCCCGGCCGAGGCGGTGTCACCGCCATGCATATGGCCCTGATCGCCTCGGTGGCGTTCGCCCTGACCGCCATTGTCCTGCTCGTGCTGCTCTACACCGACCAGGAAGGTCTCAAGAACGAGCTGCGGACCTTGCGCGAAGACAAGTCCAAGCTGCTGGGCGCCGGCGAGGAGCGCTCGATCTCACTCTATTCCGCCGCGCGTGCTGACGGAACCTCGCTCGCCAAGCTGCTCGACCAGGCCCGCATCCAGACGGCCAAGCTGATCACCGCGACCGAGAGCGAAAATGACGTGCCGAGTCTCACGCAGAAAGTGAGCAGTGCCAAGGATGCCGCCTCCAAGTTGATCAAAAGCATCGACGAGGAACAGCGGGGAGAAACCAGCCAGGGCGACGGCGAGGGGCGCGGCGCTTATGCCGCCTCTTTCGTGACGACCGGTTTGCTGGACGCCTTCAAGTCGCTGACCGCCATTCTCGAGTCCGAGCACGCGCGGCTCGTGTCGGCCGAAGATGAGAAACGGCAGCTCAACCAGCGCGCCACGCAACTCGCCAGCGACATGCAAAACCAGCGCGAGCAGTTTGAAAAGACGGTCGCCGAGATCAACACCCAGATGGGCGATATCGAGAAGAGCCGCACGGCCTCCCGCACTGACCGCGACAAGCAAATCGCCGACATGCAGCAGCGCGTTGACGAGCTGAACAGGGTCTACCGCGGCGACATTCAGAAAGTGAAAGTCGAGGCCGAGATGGCCAAAGGCGCCTTGGCCGAGATGAAAGCGCGCGATAAGGCGCGGATGGAAAAGCTCGGCGACCTGCAGATTGGCCCGCAGCCGCTGGTTCCGGCCCGCAAGGCCGATGGCACCGTCGTGGAGGCCAAGGCGGGCGAAGACATCGTCTACATCGACCTGGGCCGCGGTATGCACCTGGTGCCCGGGATGAACTTTGCGGTGTATCCGGCCGGGGCAGCCATCCCGACGGAGGGCCGGGCGAAGGCCCGCATTCAGGTGCAGCGCATCTTCGAGCGCACTTCCGAATGCAAAGTCGTGGAGCTGCTCGGCAATCAAGTGGTCCGTGTGGGCGATCAGATCGCCAATCCGATTTACGACCGCAAGCGTCCGATGAAGTTCCGCGTTTTGGGCGAGTTCGATCTGAACGGCGACGGCACGCCCGATCCGCAGGCGGTCGGCACGTTCGAAGCCATCATCAAGGATTGGAACGGCATGGTGGCCGACAGGGTCGGCCCGGACGTCGATTTTGTGGTGCTGGGCATCGCGCCGCGCCGCCCGGTCACCGTCGGCGATACCTCACCTGAGCGCAAGGAGCGCGACGCCCTGGCGCAGCGCTTGTTCGACGATTACAATGCCGAGCTGGACAAAGCCCGCAACCTGGGAATTCCGATTCTCGTTCAGGATGTGTTCCTGAATTTCCTGGGCTACGGCGAGCACCTGCCGCGCACCTTCCCATAACCGCCGAGAATTGAACCGCCAAGACGCCAAGGACGCCAACATGGTGATCAGAACCCCCCACGCGAGTGGGGGGGTGACGTCTAGGCGCTGGATGCGTGCGCAAGTCACCCCTCCCTAGCGGGAGGGGTTCTGAGCAACTTGGCGACCTTGGCGTCTTGGCGGTTCTGCATTTCCTGGCCGTTTGCTGGTTCGCTTTTCACTTTCTTGGTGGTTTGACTTTGGCTGAGGCCGTTCCAAGAATCGGCTAGTACGAGCCCAGCCTGCGGAGGACGCGGGGGTGATCGGGCGTTTCACGCGGCCCGGGAGAGAGTCGCGTGGAACACCTCCCGCACCTTTCCACTTCACGCGAACAACACCAAGGACAGACGCGGGTGGCATGCTTTCACGCCCGCCGCGGCGGGTAAACTGCGCGGGTAAGCATGCTGGCGCGTCGGCATGGCTACCCGGCGCCGCCGTGAAGCCATGCCACCCACCGGGGCGAGTCATTCCGCGTTTCTAAGAGGGTGTGTGAGATGCTGGTGCGAGAATCCCTTCTCGCACCTGGATTCGCGGGAATCCCTTCCCGCGGAATCGGCGATCACCATGCTGCAGCCCTTGTCACACACCCTCTAACTCAGCGCGTACCATTTGGTGTGGGTGCCAACCGTTTGAAACGCCGGACAGCGGCATCGGTGACCAGCATGTCCATCGGGCGATCGAGCGGACCGGCCGGCACGTGCTCGGTTACCTGCTCTTCCATCGCCAGCGCGCAGGTCACGCCACGATATTCCGGATGGGCCAGAAAGCGATCATAGAAGCCGCGGCCGCGCCCCAGCCGATTGCCATAGGTGTCGAACGCCAGACCCGGCACGATCACCAGATCGATCATCTCGATCGGGATCGGCACGCCCGACGCGGGCTCGCGGATACCCAGCATGGAATCCGACAGGTCCTCCGTCAGCGAGCGGATTTCAATCGGCAGCATGCGGCGCTGCTCCCAGCTCAGCTTCGGCGCCAGCACGCGCTTCTGGTCCTGCCAGGCGCGCAGCACCAACGGCGTCGTATCGATCTCGTTGGGCAGCGACAGGAACAGCATCATGACCTCGGCCCGCATGTATTCGGGCTGCTCCACCAGCCGGTGGCAGGCCATGATGGACTTCGCCTTGATTTCCTCGGGCGAAATCGTGGCCAGGATTTCCCGCAGCCGGGCTCGCAACTCTTTCTTCACGGTGTGGATTGTCGCGCGAATCCAGCGGGGCGGCAAGGCCGCTCCTTACACCGCGGATTGAGGCTCCCTTCGTTGGAATGGAAGCAACGACATTGAATCCAGGCTGATTCGCACCGATAATCGTGTTTGAGGGTTCTTGCGCGACAAGCGGGACAGCATCGGCAGATTTATCGGCCCTGTCGCACCACCGGGCATCGCCAGCGTAGTATGCCTGTCGAACATCGTTCGCTTCTGGAGGCGTAAGGCATGTGCGGGATCGTCGGATATGTCGGAACCAAACAGGCGCTGCCCCTGTTGATCGAGGGGCTGAAGCGGCTGGAGTACCGGGGCTATGACTCGGCTGGCGTGGCCGTGCTGCCGGAGCCTTCGTCGAACGGCAACGGCCTGCAAGTCACCAAGTCGGCCGGGCGCATCTCGGTCCTCGAACAGTTGCTCGATTTCGATGGCACGTCCGCGACGCTGGGCATCGCGCATACGCGCTGGGCCACGCACGGTGCGCCGAACGACCGCAACGCCCACCCGCACTGCGACGCGACCGGGCGCATCGCGCTCGTACACAATGGCATCATCGATAATTATCAGGCGCTGAAGACATACCTGGCCAGCCAGGGCGTCGAGTTCAAAAGCGACACGGACACAGAGGTGCTCGTGCAGCTCATCGCGCGCTTCTACAAGGGCAATCTCGAGCAGGCCGTGCGCGAGGCGCTGCAAGAGGTTCAGGGCACCTACGGCATCGCGGTGGTCTGTGCCGACGAGCCGGACGTGATCGTGGCCGCCCGCAAGGGCAGCCCGCTGCTGATCGGGGTCGGGCCCGGAGAGTACATCGTGGCCTCCGACGCGGCCGCGATTCTCGGCCACACCACCCAGGTGATCTATATGTCCGACGGCGAAATCGCGCGCATCAGCCGCGGCGGCTTCCGCACCACCACCCTCGACGCCGTGCCGGTCACCAAGCAAACGCAGATCGTGGAGTGGTCGCTCGATCAGATTGAGCTGGCCGGTCATGAGCACTTCATGGAGAAGGAGATCTTCGAGCAACCGACCGCCATCGAGAACTGCCTGCGCGGCCGCGTCGATCTGCGCACGGGCAACGTGCACCTGGGCGGCATCAGCCAATGCGCCCGCGAGCTGACGCGCGCCAAGCGCATCATCCTGACGGGCTGCGGCACGGCCTGGCACGCGGCGTTGGTGGGCGAGTACCTCTTCGAGGACCTGGCGCGCATCCCCACCGAAACCGAATATGCCAGCGAGTTCCGCTATCGCAACCCGATCATCGACGACGGCACGGTCGTGATCGCCATCTCGCAAAGCGGCGAGACGGCCGACACGCTGGCGGCGCTGATTGAGGCCAAGCAGCGCGGCGCGCTGTCGCTGGGCGTGGTCAACGTCGTCGGCTCATCGATCGCGCGCGAGACCGATGCGGGCGTGTATCTGCACGTCGGCCCGGAAATCGGCGTGGCCAGCACCAAGGCCTTTCTGGGCCAGGTCACGGTGCTGGCACTGATGGCCGCCTTCCTGGGCCGCCGGAGGCATCTATCGCAATCTTCCGCGCAGCAATTCCTCGATGCGCTCAAGCGCGTGCCGGGACAAATCCGGCAACTGCTCGAGAATGCGGACGTCGCCCGCACGGTGGCCGAGTCTTATTCCACGCGCGAGAACTGGCTCTATCTGGGCCGCGGCTACAACTATCCGGTCGCACTGGAGGGCGCGCTGAAGCTCAAGGAGATCAGCTACATCCACGCCGAGGGCTTGCCCGCGGCGGAGATGAAGCACGGGCCGATCGCGTTGATATCCGAAGGCATGCCGGTGGTTTTCATCGCGACGGCCGGTTCGCAATACGAAAAGATCATGGGCAATATCGAAGAAGTGCATGCCCGCGGCGGCAGCGTGATTGCCGTGGCGACGGAAGGCGACCGTGAGATCACGCGCTTGGCCGAGCACGTGCTCTACATCCCCGACGCCCCCGAGCCGTTGCAGCCCCTACTGACGGCCGTCCCCCTGCAGCTCATCGCCTACTACGCCGCCGTCCGCCGCAACTGCAACGTCGACAAACCGCGCAACCTCGCCAAAAGCGTCACGGTTGAGTGAGTCCGCAATGGACATCACCGGCTGGCGAACATAAAAACCCCGCCCGGAAAGTCGAAGATCCGGGGGAACCACATAAGCCGTGACCCGCATGCCCGACGGGCCTGATTCGCGTATAATTCGACGGGCGGGAGCGAACTTATGACGACTTCTCGCGGGCCGAAATTTACGAAGGAAATACCGGAGCAGGAGCGGACCATGAACCGCTGGCCAGCCATTGCACTCCGGGAAGTCGACGACGCGCGGGAACTCGCCCAGGCTCGAAAACAACGCGAGCAGTTCGACCGCAACAGCGCGTGGTTGCAATCGCACATCGCCGAGGTCTATGCCCGCTATCGCGGCCAGTACGTCTGTATCGCGGGCGAGGAACTCTTTGCGGGCGCGACGGTAAAAGGCGCGATCGCCCAAGCCGCTGCCGCCCATCCCGAGGATGAAGGTTGGTTCACCCGGTATATCCCCAAGGAAAAAGCGGCTAAGGTTTATGCGGTTTGACGGCGAGTGGCTCGCGTGCGAGGACGGCGTCGTACGCCCCGTCATTCGAGCGGAAATCCTGGCGGCGGCCGGCGCGTGGAGAGCGGTTGAGTTTCTCGTTGACAGCGGCGCAGATCGGACTGTCATCAGCGCCAACGTATTGGAGTCGCTGGGCTTGCCCACCGCCCCTTCGCCCGAACCAATCGGCGGCGTCGGTGGGCTGGTCGCTTCGGTATCCGTGCGAACACAGATCCGCTTGACTCGCAACGACGGCGGTAAGGTCATTCTCCACGGCGAGTACGCCGCCATTCCAACGGCGGAGGCGCTCGATTTGAGCGTGCTCGGCCGAGACATTCTGAACCTGTTTGCATTGATCGTCGACCGCGCCGCTGCTGTTGTGACGATTATCGGAGCTCGACATCATTATACCATTGAGGAGCGCTAAGCCGTTTGCTGGCGCCTCGCATTCATGGTCACTGCCCGCGGCGGGTGACATGACCTCCCGGAGTCAGGCCGATGGGAGCGCTCGCGAAACTTTACCGCTGGCCGTTGACGCTGCTGAACGATTTGTATCAGTTCACGATGGCGTACGGCTACTGGACTTCTGGCACGGCCGAGCACGAAGCCGTGTTTCATCTTTCGTTCCGCAGCAATCCCTTCGGCGGCGGTTTCAGCCTGGCTTGCGGATTGGCCTACGCGATCGAGTGGCTGAATGAGTTTCATTTTGCAGAAGATGATCTCGCCTATCTGGCCGACCTGCGTGCGGCCGATGGCTCGCGCCTGTTTGATGCCGAATTCATCGAGCACCTCCGCGGACTGAGCCTCGCTTGCGATGTCGATGCGCTACCGGAAGGTACGGTCGTTTTCGCGAACGAGCCGCTGGTGCGCGTGCGCGGACCGCTGCTCCAATGTCAGCTTCTGGAAACGCCGCTGCTCAATCTGATCAACTTTCAGTCGCTCATCGCCACCAAGGCCGCGCGCGTTTGCCTGGCCGCGCAGGGCGAGCCGGTGCTGGAATTCGGCCTGCGCCGCGCGCAAGGGATCGACGGCGGCGTGGCGGCCAGCCGGGCGGCGTATGTCGGCGGCTGCGCGGGAACATCAAACGTCTTGGCCGGGCGGCTGTTCGGCATCCCGGTCAAGGGCACCCACGCCCATAGTTGGATCATGAGCTTCGACAGCGAACTGAAATCGTTCCGCGCGTACGCTGAGGCGCTGCCAGAGAACTGCACGTTCCTGGTAGACACCTACGATACTCTAGAAGGCGTGCGCCGCGCGATCGAGATCGGCCGCTGGCTGCGCAGCCGCGGCCATGAAATGGCCGGAATCCGTCTCGATTCCGGCGATTTGGCGCGGCTGAGCAGCGAGGCGCGCCGCATTCTCGACGAGGCCGGCTTCGAACGCGCTGCGATCGTGGGCAGCAACGAACTCGATGAACACGCGATCGCGGAGCTGAAAATGCAGGGCGCGAAGGTGAATGTCTGGGGCGTCGGCACGCGCTTGGCGACCGGGTGGGATCAGCCGGCCATGAGCGGCGTCTACAAGCTCTCGGCCATTCGTGCGCCTGGTGCGGAGTGGAAATACAAGATCAAGCTGTCGGAACAGGCGGAGAAGGGCTCGACTCCGGGCATTCAGCAGGTGCGCCGCTTTCGGTCCGGCGAACGCTTCGTCGCCGACGCGATCTATGATGAAGAACTCGGCATCGTGGATGAATGTGTGATCGTCGGCGAAGACAGAAAACAAACGCGCCTGTCGGCCGGCACGCCGCATGAGAACTTGCTCCTGCCGATCTTCCGCGGCGGGCAACAGGTCTACGATCCGCCGGCACTGGATGCGATTCGAGCGCACGCCCAGCGGCAGCTTGCGGCGCTCGATCCGGCCGTCCGGCGCCTTGAGGATCCTCGGCCGTATCCGGTCGGCCTGGAACAGCGCCTGCATGAACTCAAACGCCGGCTCATCGGTGAGGCACGCGGAGCGCTGACATGAACGACCGACCCATACTGGTATTCGCCACCGAGTCCTACGCGTATTTGCAGCGCGCCATCTGCGCCGCCGGCGGATTCGCGTGCGGTTCAATTCAAGGCGAAACGTTTCCGGACGGCGAGCGCTATCACCGCATCGAGAGCGATATCGCGGGTCTGAATGTGGCGCTGGTCGGCGGCACGATCAACGATGCCGACACGCTCGACATCTTCGACCTGGCCTGCGGGCTGGTGAGCTATGGCGCGCACAGCCTGACGCTAATGATCCCCTACTTCGGCTATTCCACGATGGAACGGGCCGTGCTGCCGGGCGAAATCGTTACGGCCAAGAATCGCGCGCGACTGTTCTCGGGAATTCCGCCGGCGCCGGCCGGCAACCGCGTCATCCTGCTCGACCTGCATTCCGAGGGCATCGCGCATTACTTTGAGAACGGCGTGGCGACGGAACACGTCTATGCCAAGCCGGTCATCGTGCGGGCGGCGCGGCGGCTGGGCGGCGAGGATTTCGTACTGGCCTGCACCGATGCCGGCCGGGCCAAGTGGGTCGAGTCGCTGGCCAACGATCTCGGCGTGGATGCCTCGTTCGTGTTCAAGCGCCGGCTGGACGCCGAGCACACCGAGGTGGCTGGCATCAGCGCCGACGTGCGCGGGCGCAGCGTCGTCATCTACGATGACATGATCCGCACCGGCAGCTCGCTGGAAAGCGCGGCGCGCGCCTATCTGGCGGCGGGCGCGACGCGCGTGGCAGCCATTGCAACGCATGGTCTGTTTCCGGACGGTGCGCTCGAACACCTGAAACAGTCCGGCTTATTCACGCAAATTATCTGCACCGATAGTCATCCGCGCGCCTT
>DASXUA010000695.1:0-3069 GCA_036505095.1 Phycisphaerae bacterium | reverse complement strand
CAGGCCCCAACCCTGCTTAAAGCGCGACAGGTTGGCGGTCGAGCTGCTGAACGGATATTGCGACCCGGAATTGATCAGCAGCGCTCGGGCCGTGGCGAGATGCGGCCGATCGGCAAAAACACTCGCTCCGCCGCCGAAGCCGGCGAACACGCCTTCATGCCACATCTGGAACATGATCCCGAAGTGTCCGGCCGTAATCGGCGTCGCGGCACTCGTGCCGCTGAAGGTCGTCGTATACGCCGTATCGCTGAAGTTCGTCGGGCATAGCACCAGGTCGTAGAAATGGGTGAAGTTCGGTTTGATGCGCCCGTCGGAGGCCGGGCCGATGCTGGCTCCCGCCCAGTTATCGTCGGTCTTGGTCAGCGTGTTGTGATGGTTCACGCCGCCGCACGACACGACGTTCTTGGCCCAGGCCTGCGGCCGCGAGGTCTGGCTGTTATTGTTGCCCTGCGACTGCGTGATCACGATGTCGTCGAGGAACAGAATGTCGTCCATTTCTGCCGAGACGGAGGTATAGAGCGTGGTCTGGCTGATGCTTCCCCAACTGTTGCTCTGCAGCACCGCGCGATACGGGCCGTCGGGATCGACCAGTTGGGCGGTGTGCACATAGCGGGTGACGGTGCCTCCAAAGCCGACCAGAATCGAGTGCGCCGCAAAGATGCCCTGCTGCCGGCCGGGCAGCATCCCGCGGCCGGCCATGTTGGCGGCCCCGTTGCCGAACACGATGCCGTACGTCGAGGTGCCGTGCTGAGTATCACCCGTGTTGATTCCATGAATGAGCGGCGCGGGGTTTTGAAACGCCAGATGCGTGACGCGCAGCCCCAGGTCCATGACCTCGGCCCGCACGCCCTGGCCGTTGAAGCCGCACGTGCCTTCGATGAAATTGGCGCCGCCGATCTGCCGGGCGATGTCCATGTCAGCTTCGGCCGGTCCGCCCCAGCGGTCGATGAAGTTGACCTCGTCCATCCGCGCGATCTCGAGCAGTTGCGCGGGCGTCAGCGTCGCTTCGAGGCGGAATCCCTCGGGCACTGTGAACTCGACCACGCCGCCGAGCGCCGTGATGCGTTGGGCCACCGCCTGCTCCTGCCGCGGTCCGCGCTCGAAGACTTCGATCGAGTAGCGCGCGGCTACCCCAGAATCCGGCGCCAGGAGCAGCGGCAGGATCGATATTTCGAGCTTGTATGCAGGGTGATAGGGGCCCACCCAGCGCACGTACGGCAACGCGGCGACCCGCTCGCGCACGGGCGCCGGCATGCGGACCACATACACGTGGTCCGGCAGGAAGTGCAGGATGGTGCCGCCCAGCGTCCCAATTTGCTGCCGAAATGAATCCAGCGGTGGCACGACGAACTGCACCAGGTGTATTTCGCTGCCCGGCGGCGCCGTCAGGCGCTCCGCGATAGCCGGGAGCCGCGCGGCCGGGTCGAATTCTTCGTATTGCAGGCGCACGCGATAGTCCGTCGCGCGCACATGGCCGGGCACGGGTTCGCCAGCCAGGCGGATCGCGTAATACGACTGCAACGATCCGTCCGGTTGGGACTCATCCCAAAGGGTGAGCTGTTCATCCCCCTCGGCGGAGACATTCATCAGACGGGCATTCAGGACAGGGCGCGGCGTGGAATAGAACGGCGCAGCATCCCCCAGCGCCAGCGTGTAGCCGCCCGGTCCGCGCCCGACCTGAAGTTGCCCCCCGGCCGCAAGCGCGGTGGACCCAGCGCCGGCAATGAACGCGGAGAACGCAAGCATCACTCTTGCAAAGAAGCGAACGCGTGCCGCAGGACCGCGAGCGAACATAGTGCTCTCCATCGAGGTGAAAGCATCAGCCGCGCCGACAGACGAGTGCGCGGCGCCAAACGCGAACGACGCCACGGATCGATGCAGTTTAACCGATGGCGCTCCTGTTGTCTAGTAATACCGCTCCTGGACTGACGGGCGCGCGCATACCCAGTCAGGCACGGTCTAGCCCGAACGCATCGTGCACCACCTGTAGGGCCTTGTGGCCGTCTTCGCGGCGGACGATGCAGCTCAAGACGTTCTCGCTCGTCGAGATGTGGGAGATGTTGATCTTCGCGTCGGCCAGCGACTTGAACATCGTGGCCGCCACGCCGGTGTAGGTGCGCGTGCGGATTCACTCCAGATTCACATCTTGATGCGTTTGGGGCGCATCCGCACGACCCTGATGCCTCTTGCCCTGCGGCGCCGTTGAAGGTATTTCGCCAGCGACTGCAGAGTCCCGCCGGCCTCGCGGAGCATCTGTTCGCGCGCTCGGCGTACCTCGGCGACAATCGGATCCTCGATCATGATCAGTCCACCATAAGCTCTTCCGGCGTGCAGATCACGGGGCAACGAAGCCCCGCGGATGCACACGTCAATTGTATGGCTTCTTTTCTGGCGGCGTTATTGATATGCCTGCAATTCCATGTCAGCAGATAGTCCATTCCGTTGACGGCAGCCAGCGCGATGTGGAGCGTCCGCCGGGGCACTCGCGGGAACCGCGCGTGTTGCAAGCAAGGCCTCGCCCAAAGCCACCGCCTCGGAGTCAACCGCCAGCAAGCGACAAGACGCGAGCAGCGCGACGCGCCGGCGTGCGGCCTCGTGATCGCCGCGCTCGGCTTCGTCTTGCACAGCTTCGGATGCGTACAGGTCATATCGCTGGCGGCGCTCGTTCCACCAGCCATGTGTGATCCGCTGGTGGGCCGCGATGACGAGGTCACGGCTGCGCCGCGCCGCCAGATAGCTGACGATCGTCGTCTCAAGATAGGCTTTCGGCTTCATGTGACGGCGCTGCTTGGCGGCTCACGCCCGATCCAGGCCGAAGGCGTCGTGGACGACCTGTAAGGCTTTGTGGCCGTCTTCGCGGCGGACGATGCAGCTCAGGACGATCTCGCTGGTCGAGATGTGGGAGATGTTGATCTTCGCGTCGGCCAAGGCTTTGAACATGGTGGCGGCCACGCCGGTGTGGGTGCGCATGCCGACGCCGACGGCACTCACCTTCGCCAAGCCTTCGTCAACCTCGACGCCCTTGAAGCCGCTCTCTTGGGCGATGCGCTCGCAGATCGCGCGGGCTTC
>DASXUA010000694.1:0-1733 GCA_036505095.1 Phycisphaerae bacterium | reverse complement strand
CCCACCAATCGGCCATCGGGCGCGGCAGACCACACGCTTCGGATAGAGCCGGTGCAGGACGCGATTGTTGGCGATGCCCGTCGTTCGATCTGGATAATGCAAGTCGCTGTCGGGTTCTTCCTGCTGATCGCGTGCGCGAATCTTGCGAACCTGCTGATGGCCCGTGCCGAGTCACGTCGCCGTGAATTTGCCGTGCGCGCGGCTCTTGGCGCCAGCCGAAGCCGGCTGCTCCGGCAGACGATGACCGAAGGAGTCATGCTGTGCGTTGCCGGCGGCATGCTGGGCCTGTGGCTCGCCCGTGTCGCCGTGCAAGCGCTGATCCGCGCGTACCCAACCAGCGTGCCCCGGATGAGTGAAATCAGCATCGACCTGTTCGTCCTGCTCTTTGCGCTCGGTGTGTCAATGGCCACGGGCGTGCTCTTTGGCCTCGCGCCCGTCGCGCAGGGACGGATGAATGACCTCGTGACGGCGTTCAAGGAGGGCGGGGACCGAGCGGCCAGCGGCGCTGGACGCCACCATATCCGCCGCGCGCTCGTTGTGGTCGAAGTCGCGCTGGCGGTGATGCTCGTCATTGGCGCGGGTTTGCTGATCCGAACGGTCTACAACCTCACGAGCGTCGATGCGGGATTCGATCGATCGCGCCTTGTGACGTTCTCGATGACGCTGGCAGAACCATACGACCCCGACACGCGCGGTCCGGCGTATCAACGCCTTCTCGATAAACTGCGGGTTGCACCAGGCGTGCAGGGGGCCGCCGTCATGTCGGGTCTGCCGCCGAATCGATCTCCAGAGGCCATCCCTACCCGTATCGAGAACCACACCGCCTCTGACGGCAGCGCCGTTGAGATCGTCGACTACTACCAATTCGTCATGGGCGACTATTTCCAGACGATGGGCGTGCCGATCGTCGCCGGCCGCAGCTTCGAGCCCGCCGATGCGGCGTCACCAGCCAGGGTTGTCATCGTCAACGAGACGCTGGCGAACAGGATCTGGAAAGGGCGTAACCCGATTGGGCAACGTGTGCGGCCCAACCTCAGTGCGGCGATTGGCTTTGGCGGTAACTCCTGGCATACGGTGATTGGCGTGGCCAAGGACGTCAAGCAGAGCGGCGTCGAGAAAGACACGGGAACCGAACTCTACGTATCTCTCGACCAGCTTGCGATGGCTGCGCCGACGATGAACGTGGTGGTGCGGACGATCCTGCCGCCCGCCGCCTTGTCACGGACACTTGAGCGACTCGTGCGGGAAGTAGATCCCGCTGTTCCCATCGTGCGGCTCCGCGACATGGAGTCGGTGTTCGCGGAATCGATTCGCCGGCCAAGGCTCTTGGCACAGCTGCTGGGCGCGTTCGCCGGACTGGCGCTGCTTCTTGCGGCCGTCGGCACGTACGGTGTTCTCTCTTATGTCGCGACGGAGCGCCGGCGCGAGATCGGCATTCGCATCGCGCTCGGCGCGGCCCGTTCCAGCGTGCTCGCGCTGGTGATGAAGCAGGGTCTGCAACTCACCATCATCGGCGTCGTCGTTGGACTGGCAGGTGCGCTTGGACTGAATCGGCTGATTGGGTCAGTGTTGTTCGGCGTCCAGCCGACGGATCCCACAACGCTGGCGGCGGTGACTATGACGATTACTCTGGTTGCCGCCGGGGCGTGCTGGCTGCCCGCGTGGCGGGCGTCGCGGCTGGACCCTAACGTGGTGCTCAAAGGCGACTAGCGTCGTCCACGCCAATCAGGCAG
>DASXUA010000693.1:0-4392 GCA_036505095.1 Phycisphaerae bacterium | reverse complement strand
GGCACAGCCGAGCAACTTAAGCGCGACCTGACGGCCGAGGTGTGCGCTACCCTGGCCTTCTCGGCCATTAAGAACAATGACAAAGTCGGCCTGATCCTGTTCACCGACCGCATCGAGAAGTTCGTCCCGGCCAGGAAGGGTCCGCGCCATGTGCTGCGGGTCATCCGCGACTTGCTTTATCACGACCCGCAGGGCCACGGTACCGATATCGCAGCCGCTTTCGATCACCTCAACAAGGTCACGACGCGTCGCTGCGTCGTCTTCCTCGTCAGTGATTTTCAGGCGGTCGGCTACGAGCAGCCGCTGCGGATCGCGCGCAAGCGGCATGATCTGATTCCCATCTGCATCCACGATCCGCGCGAAAGCGTCCTGCCGAACGTGGGCCTGATCGAGCTGATGGACGCCGAGACCGGCGAGTTGCTCGTGGTGGACAGCGCCAGCCGTCACGTGCGGGCTCAATTCGCCGATGAGGCGCTCACGACGCGCACGCAGCGCGAATGGTTGCTCCGCCGCATGAAGGTCGATTCGATTAATGTCATGACCGGTCAGTCGTTCGTCGAGCCGTTGACCAGGTTTTTCCGGGCACGCGAGGCACGGATGTGATGGGGTTCGGATTTCATACTTCAGAGTTCAGATTTCAGACTTGAGATGAGCGAAAGCCCGCAATTTAGACTTCCACAACGTCCGGCGCCCCGGCGAGTCGGCAAAGGCGTGGTTGCGCTCGTGTTGGTACTGCTGCTGGGCGTGTTGGGAATTCAGGTGTTCACACTCGTTCGGCCGTCTCGTAGCGCTTCGAGCGTGCCGCGTGGCTCGTTTTGGTCTGGGGAAGATCTGAAAGCCGTCGCGCTGAAGCTGGAAGATCGCAACCTGTCCACGGCCGCGGCCGATGCCTGGGATGAGTATTTGTCGGTCGCTAAACTTCCCGCCAGCGAGGCGGCCGCCATCGAGTTCCGGATCGGCAAGCTCCGCCAGAGCGCCCACGATTACGAGCGCGCATTGGCCGCGCTGTATCGCGCCGAACGGTTGGCCGGCGAAAGCGATCGCAAACTGTCGGATCAGATCGCCGACCGCCTGCGCGAATGTCTGCAACAGACGGGCCGCTACGGCGAACTGGCCCGCGAGATGGCCGCTCAGGCGAGCCTCACGCCCGCGGCCGGCGACTTGGCCGGTTCGCAGGTGGTCGCCCAAATCGGCGATGACAAGCTCACCGTGGCCGACTTCGATCGGCTGATCAGCGAGCGCATGGAGGCCATGATCGCTGCGCGCCCCGGTCAGTCGGCCGAGCAGATCGACGCTATGCGCAAACAAGTTCAGGGAAGCCTGGCAGATCCACAGGCCAAGACGCAGCACTTGGAGGATCTGGTCGCTTCGCGCGTCCTCGCGGCGCAGGCGCGGCAGGAAGGCCTCGATCAATCCACCGAATATAGGCGCGAAGTGCTGCTCAATGCCGAATCGCTGCTGGCGTCATCGTTGTTGAATCGTGTGGTACGCGAGCGGGGCAGCGTCACCCCCGATGACGTCGAGCGCTTTTTCGCAGCGAACAAGACCCACTACGTCACGCCCGCGTCGGCGAAGCTGGCGCACATCGTCTGCACCAGTAAGGACCAGGCTGCGGAATTGCTCGGGCGCCTCAAGGCTGGCGAACCCTTTGACGAGCTGGCGCGGAGTTATTCTCTGGACACCGTCACCAAGGATAAGGGCGGTGTTCTCGAAGTGCCGCTGACCGAAGCCGGCGATCAAGTTCCGGGCATCGGCAAAGATGCGGCCCTGCATGCCGTGCTATGGAAACTGGATGCCGGCGCACTCCACGATGAACCATATCAGTCGGCGAAGGGCTGGGAGGTCATCAAGATCGTTGAGAAAACCGCCGCGCGCGAGCCAAAGCTGAGCGAAGTGCGCGAAGAAGTCGAGGCCGACACGCGTCACGCCCGCCAGCAGGAGGTCGCGCAACAATACGTGCAGGAGTTGTTCAAGCGCCATAATGTGCAGTTCTTCCCGAACGCATTCGCCGCCGGAAAATCGGCGACCCAACCTGCGACTAAGGGACCGTAGTATGCAATTGCGGATTGCCGATTGCGGATTGCGGAGTGCCCAAAAAAGCAGGGTGAAACCCTGCGACAAGTCAGCCGAGGGCACCGCCCTGGGTGGGAAGCGCAACCACGAAGTGCCAGCCCTGAAAGGGCGCGCTAAGCACTCGCCGTCAAGCCGACCAATTAGCGCGCCCCTTCAGGGCTTGTCCTGCGCGGCGCCGCCAGGTCCCAGGGCGATGCCCTGGGCTGTCATAGCGCGCCCCGGCGGGGCGGCGCGTTCGACGACGTTGGCGGGTGGCAGGGTCCAGCGCAGTGCGGCCGTGCTACGTGAGACGGCCGCAATTTACCCTGCGCGCGCGGAAACGTCGCAACATGCCCGCGCTGCGCTTGGGCATGCCACGCGGCTTTCGCTGGTCGCACTTCTGCTCGCCGGTTGCACGAAAAGCGACCAGCCGTCAGCGAACGCGCCCACGTCCGCCCCCGCCGGCATCGAGAAAACCGCCGAGCGCGGACCGGTGAAGCTCAGCGTGCGGTCCGACAAGTCGCAGGTGACGATCGCCGAACGGCTCAAGCTGAGCATCGAGGTGACGGCCGCCGAGGGCGTCGAGGTCACCATGCCCAGCTTCGGCACGCAGCTCAGTGAATTTCAAATCCGCGATTTCAGGGAGGAGATCGCCAAACCAGTCGCTGGCGGTCGGCGCTGGCGGCAGATGTACGACTTGGACATCTTTCTCTCCGGTGATTATTCGATTCCGGCAATCACGGCGAAGTTCGTCGACCGGCGTAAGGCTGCCTCACGGCCAAGCATGCCCACCCCGGCTGAAGCCGGAGAGGGCGTGCCATCCGAATCTCCATCGTCGCAGCCTGCCAGCGGCGTGATCGAGGGCGAAGTCTCAACCGAGCCATTCACAATCAAGGTGACCTCGCTGCTGGCTGGGGACTTCGATCCCAAGAAGTTCCGCGATATCAAAGACACCGTTGCGCTTCCGCGTGCACCGCTGGCGGCGCGAACTCGCTGGATGATCGGGGCCGTGGCGCTCGGGCTGATGGTCGCCGGCGCCAGTGCATGGCTGTTGCTGCGGCGCCGGCACATCGCGCTGGCGCGGGCCATTCCGCCGCACGAATGGGCGTTCGATCAACTGCGCCTGCTGATCGACGAAAAGCTCATCGAACGCGGCGAGATTCATGAGTTTTACTTCCGCCTGAGCCTGATCGTCCGTGACTACATCGAGCGCCGCTTCGGCCTGATGGCCCCCGAGCGCACCACCGAAGAATTCTTGATCGAGATGCGCACCAGTCCGGCGCTCAGCACGGAGCACAAGCGATTGCTGGGCGATTTCCTGGCCGCCTGCGACCTCGTGAAGTTCGCGCTTTATCAACCGAGCGCCAAAGAGATCGAACAGGCTTTCGATGCGGCGCGCGACTTCGTCGAACAGACGATACTGCATGAGGAGCCGTCGGAACAATCCGCAATCCGCAATTCGCAATCCGCAATCGACCGACGGGGAGCCGCCGCATGACCTGGGGGACCTACGAGTTGCATTCGCCACTCTATCTGTTGCTGCTGGCGCTGGTGCCGCTGATCTGGTGGCGCTGGCTGGCGCGCAGCCGTCACGCGGCCGTGCGCTTCTCGTCGCTAACAGCCTTGACTTCGGCACAAAATGCGGTGCCCGTACGCGTGCGGGCGCGCGTCCTGATTCCGGTGTTGCGTTCGCTGGCGGTCATCACGCTGATTATCTGTCTGGCGCGGCCGCAAAAGGGCAACGAGCAGACGCGTATCTTCTCCGAAGGCATCGCCATCCAGGCGGTGGTCGACGTCTCCGGCAGCATGGAGTCGCTCGATTTCGAATTGGACGGAAAGAAGGCCAACCGCCTCGACGTGCTCCGGAAGGTTTTCCGCGAGTTCGTGACCGGTGAGGGCCGCGCGCTGCCCGGCCGCCCCGACGACTTGATTGGCCTGATAACCTTCGCCGGCTACGCCGACAGCAAGTGCCCCCTGACGCTCGATCACACTACCGTGCTCGACCTGCTCAAAGACGCGAAGACCGTCTCCGGAATCGAGACGCAGCGGCAGGCCAACCGCCTGCAACGCGAACTCTTCCAGGCCCAGCAAGAGGCCAACCCGACGCGCGCCCGCGAAATCGGGGTGGAACTGAAGCTCATACAGGAAGAGGGTGGCACGGCCATCGGCGACGGCCTGGGCCTGGCGGTCAAGGAGCTGAGCGAGTTGGATCGTCGCCGGGGTGATAAGGCCGCCAAGGTCAAGAGCCGCATCGTGATCTTGATGACCGATGGCCAGAACAACAGTGGGATACTCGAGCCCAAAGAGGCCGGCAAGCTCGCGGCGACCTATGGCATCAAG
>DASXUA010000692.1:0-23908 GCA_036505095.1 Phycisphaerae bacterium | reverse complement strand
GCCGGTGGCGCCGGCGCAGCCGGTGATGCCGGCGGTCGCCGTCCCGGTCGACCGCTATCTTACCCCCTACCGCGTGGGCACCGGCGACGTGCTGTCCGTCACGCTCACCGGCGCGGATCAGGCCGCCTCGTTCCTGCCCATTCAGGTCCGCGTCGATCGCGAGGGCCACGTCGACCTGCCGACGGTCGGACGCGTCTTGGTAGGCGACAAGGAGCTGCAGGAGGTCGAGGAAGCCATCAAGCATGCCTTCGTACCGGCCGTGCTCAAAGACGTGGCCGTGCACGTGGCGCTCATGGAGCCGCAGACCACCAACGTGGTGGTCCTGGGGGCGGTGTCCAATCCGGGCATCGTCCGCCTGCGCCGCACGGAGCGCAACCTGCTCTTCGCGCTCGCTACCGCCGGCGGCGCGCCGGATACCGGCGCCGGCCGGGCCACGCTCAAGCGCATCCGCACGCCTGATGAACAAGTCACGCTGGACCTGACCGACCCCGCTGAGTTGGAGGCCGCCTTGGCGCTGGCGCCTCTGGAAAACGGCGACATCATCTCGGTCGAGGCCAATCCGAACACGATCTACGTCGGCGGACTGGTAAACCAGCCGCGACCGCAAATCTTTCCGCCCGGCGCGCAGCCAACCGTCTTACAAGTCATTGCGGCCTCGGGCGGTCTGCGCACGGACGTGACGCCGACCGAAGCCACGCTGATCCACCATCAGCCGGATGGGCGTGACGTCCACGTCAAGCTCGATCTGCTGCGCATCACGACCGCCAAAGACCCGAACATCGCCCTGGCCGCCGGCGATATCCTCTGGGTGCCGGATACCGTGCTGACGCGCGTGCAGGATTGGGTGAACAAGAATATCTACATCCGTGCGGGCGCCAGCGTGAATTACAACGTGTCGGGCATCGAGTTCCTCAACCGTCGCGGCCAGCAGAGCGGCGGAATCGGCGGCCGCGGCGGCGGATTGCAGGATCAACTCGATCCGTATGGTTTCCTGCTGCGTAACTCGGCCATCCAAGCGATCCAATCGCAGGTGACGGCCCCGCCGTGATCCGGTGCATTTTGAGTGTTAGTAGCTGAGGTTCAACCGTATTCGGCTTCGGCGGCCGTTGACGCCGCGGTTGCGACGATGCGCGCGTTAGCGCTGCGTGCGCTGCCGCGGATGTACCGCGCCGACGATGGGTTGTTCGTCTTCCGCCTGCGCCGCGATCCGAATGGAGGCGAGATCGCCGAGGGACTCAGCCGGCGCTACACGGCCATCGTGCTCATCGGCCTGAGCACCGAAGAGCCGTCCGCCGCACCCGCTGTGCTGGCGGGCGAGCGCGGCGCGGACGCCGCGCAGCGGCTGGTTTCCCAGGTCGAGACCTGGGATAACCTCGGTGATGTTGCCCTGACTCTTTGGGCAGCGCGCGCCTGGGGTGTGGACGCGGCTGGCGCGCTGCGGCGACTCCTGGCCCTGCGCCCGCTCGATGATCCGCATCCAACGGTGGAGTTGGCTTGGGCACTCGCGGCGCTTTGTATCCATGGCATCCTCGAAAACGCCGAGGATCTTACGCGGCCGCTTGGCCAACGAGTGTTGAGCGCATATGAGCCGCGTAGCGGGTTGTTCGCCCACAAACCAACCGGTGCGCCACGGCCCGGTCTACGCGCCCACGTGGGCTGCTTTGCTGATCAGGTCTACCCGATCCAGGCGCTGGCGCATTATTTCGCTGCGGCGCGTGACGCCACGGCGTTGGATGCGGCGCGCTTATGTGCCCGCGCCATCTGCGACGCGCAAGGCGCCGCCGGGCAATGGTGGTGGCACTACGACGTTCGCACCGGCCACGTCATCGAAGGCTATCCCGTGTATTCCGTGCATCAGGATGCGATGGCCCCGATGGCGCTGTTCGCCTTGCAATCCGCGGCCGAAGGCACGCAGCACGCAGCGCGCGACACTCAGCACTCGGTTGAGCGCGGCGTACAATGGCTGCTGCACCCGCCCGAAACTCAGGAGCCGTTGATCGATACGGCCGCCGATCTGATCTGGCGCAAAGTCGGGCGGTATGAGCCCGGCAAGCTGTCACGCGGTCTGCAGGCCTTGGCCAGCCGGGTGCATCCCGCACTGCGCGTACCGGCGATTGAGCGCGCCTTTCCGCCCGGCCGCATCGATTACGAGTGCCGGCCCTATCATCTGGGCTGGCTGCTGCACGCCTGGACCCCGGATCGCGTGCCCCCTGAATCATCAAGATCCGAGTCTGACTCCTGAACACTGAATCCTCATCCTGGCCTCGGCGAAATCTGCTGGGCGTCCCCATTGATGCGCTCAGCATGGAGCACATGCTCGCGATCGTCGATCGCGCGGTCGCGGCGCGCCAACGGCTACTGGTCGGGGTGGTGAATGCGGCCAAGCTGGTGAACATGCGGCGCGACGCGGGTCTCGATCGCGCGGTGCGCAGTGCCCATGTCATCCTGGCCGACGGCATGGCGGTGGTGTGGGCTTGCCGCCTGCTCGGTCGCCCTCTCCCCGAACGCGTCGCCGGCATCGATCTCATGGAACGGTTGCTGGAGCGCGGGGCGCGCCGGAGATATCGCGTGTTCCTGCTCGGCGCCACGCCGGAGGTACTGGCGGCCGCCGTCGGGCGAATCCGAGCGCTCTATCCTGATCTGGAAGTGGTGGGGAGCCAACATGGGTACTTCAGTTCCGCTCAAGAGTCGGTCGTGGCCGAGCAAATCCGGGAGGCGCGGCCCGATCTGCTCTTCGTCGGCATGACTTCGCCGCGCAAGGAGCACTTTTTGGAGCGCTGGTCGGCATCCATCAATGTACCGATCTGCCACGGAGTAGGCGGTGCCTTTGATGTGCTGGCGGGAAAGACCAAGCGCGCTCCGCAGATCTGGCAAAGGTGCGGGCTCGAATGGCTCTACCGTGTCATTCAGGAGCCGCAGCGCCTGTGGCGCCGCTATCTCGTGACCAACACGCTCTTCTGCTGGCTCGTCCTTAAAGACGCAGCGCGATCCATCAGAACCCCCCACGTCGCAGATCCGCCGTGGCCGACCAGTGGGGGGTGACGAACGGGCGCTTATCGCGCACGCACGTCAACTCGTTCTCACAGCGCGTGACTCGGCAACTCAGCACTCAGCACTGACATGTCCTTCCGCATTGCCATTCTGTCATTGATCGTCCTCGCGGTGGCGGTTTATGCCTGGCGCGACTGGTTCAAAGCCTTGTGCGGGCTGATCGTGATGATGGCTTTCATCGAGCACCCCGACATGCCCAAGAGCCTGTTCGGCCTGCAGGGGCTCAATCCCTGGAACTTGTTGATGTGCAACATCCTGCTGGCCTGGTGGATGGGCCGGCAGCGCGAGGGGCTCGCCTGGGACCTGCCACGGCACATCAATCTCATGCTGCTCATCTATCTCGGCGTCGTCATCGTGGGCTTCGTGCGGATGATGGCCGATCGCGCCTATATGGACGGACTCACCACCGAATACCTGATCAGCGAGCATCTGATCAACAGCATCAAATGGGTTGTGCCGGGGCTGCTGTTGTACGACGGCTGCCGCACGCGCAAGCGCGTCTTGACGGGAATGATCTCCATTCTGGCGGTCTATCTGCTGCTGGCCGTGCAGGTCACGCGCTGGATGCCGGCCAGCACGGCCGTCAGCGGCGCCAGCCTTACCAGTCGCGCCCGCAAGCTCCTGATGAATGAGGTCGGTTACAGTTCGGTGAACATGTCAATGATGCTGGCCGGGGCCTCCTGGGCGGTGCTGGCCACGCTGCCCTTGGTGAAACGGCGCAAGTACAAGGTACTGATCGTTCTTGCGGGCGTCGGGGTGGCCTTCGCGCAGGCCCTGACCGGCGGGCGCATGGGCTACGTCACGTGGGGCGCCGTGGGGCTGATCCTTTGCCTGGTCCGCTGGCGGAAATATCTGCTGCTTGCGCCGCTCGTCCCGATTTTCGTGATGGTCGTGCTGCCCGGCACGGCCGAACGCATGCTTCAGGGTTTCGGACGCGCCGCGGTCACTGGAAAGATGGTGATCGACGACTACGAGGTCACCTCCGGCCGGAGCCTGATCTGGCCGTACGTAATCGACAAGATCATGGAATCGCCGATCGTCGGCTATGGCCGGCAAGCCATGCTGCGCACCGGCTTGCAGGACCGGCTCTGGCGCGAGCTGGGTGAATCTTTCCCGCATCCGCACAACGCCTATCTCGAGATGCTGCTCGACAACGGCTTGATCGGGTTCATGCTGGTGTTGCCGTTCTACGGCCTGGTCGTGGTCTATTCGATGCGCCTGTTCGTGAACCGCCACAGCGCGCTGTACAGCGCCGTCGGCGGCGTGAGTCTGGCGCTGGTCCTGGCGCTGCTGGTGGCGTCGATCGGCAGTCAAACCTTCTACCCGCGCGAGGGCGCGGTCGGCATGTGGGGCGCGTTTTGCCTGATGTTCCGGACCAGCGTGGCCCGCGAGCGCCGTCGCGCCGCGCTCCCACGCCAGCCGCGCGAACCAGCGGCGGCCGAGCCCCTACCGCAGTTCGCGGGAGCTGTGGTCCCCGTATGAATCCCCCCACTCATCAGCATTGCCGCGTGCCCGATCTCGTGTACATCCTGGCGGCCAGTCATTCCGGATCGACGCTGCTGGCCATGCTGCTGGGCGCGCATCCGCAGGCTGTCACCGTCGGCGAACTTTCGCCTTCGAACATCGGCGACCTTGCCCAGTATCGCTGCTCGTGCCACGCGCGCTTTCTGGAATGCGCCTTCTGGCAGCGCGTGGCCGGCGCGCTGGCCGCGCACGGCGCTGACTTCGCGCTCGACGATTTCCACACGCGTTACCAGGCCGTGTCCGGTCCACTGGCCCAACGTCTGCTCCGCCCGCTGCATCGCGGACCGCTCCTGGAAACCTTGCGCGATGCGGCACTATCCTTGTGCCCGAGCTGGCGCGCCGCATATCCGCGCCTGCGCGACAACAATCGAGCGCTGATCGACGTGCTTCGCGAAATCTCCGGCCGGTCGGTAGTCATCGATTCTTCCAAGTCGGCCGTGCGCCTCAAATTCCTGCTGCGCATTCCGGATTTGGATATCAAAGTCGTACGCCTGATCCGCGATGGGCGCGGCGTGGCGCTGGCCTGCGTCGATCCGGAGCGCTTCGCGGATGCCGCCGACCCCGGCCTGCGCGGCCGGCGCTCGGCCGAGCGCCGCTCGCTCGCGGTTGCCGCGCACGAATGGCGCCGCAGCAACGACGAAGCTGAGTGCCTGCTGGCTCGACTCGACCGGCGCCGCTGGATCGACGTGCGTTACGAGCGCCTATGCAGCGATCCGGAGGCCGTTCTGCACGACGTGTTCAGTTTTCTTGGGCTGGACCCCGCGCGGCGCGTGCGCGATTTCCGCACCGCCGAGCACCACGTGCTCGGCAACGGCATGCGACTCGACACCACCTCGGATATCCGCCTGGACGAACGCTGGCGCACGGAGCTGACGCGCGAAGATCTGGCCGTCTTCGAACGTATAGCCGGGAAGCTCAATCGCGCCTACGGCTACGTTTCCAGCACAACCGCGGCGCAAAATGAGCGCCGCGTCCGTCTCCGGCCGCAACTGGCCACCCAGCACCTATGAACGCTGACCCCTCATCCGAATCCGTGGATACCAGCGGGCGTGACCGCTTCACGCGCAACGTGCTGGCCTCTTGGGCCGGATACGGAGTGTTCGTCGTCGCCGGCTTCGTCCTGCCGCGCTTCATTGACCGGCACGTCGGCCAGACCGCGCTGGGTGTGTGGGATTTTGCCTGGTCGCTCGTCAGCTATTTCTCGCTGGCGCAAGTTGGCATCGGGTCCTCCGTGAACACGTACGTCGCCCGCTATCGCGCCGAGGGCGATATCGTGGGCCTACGCTGCGCGGTTTCATCGGTGAGTTGCCTGCAACTTCTGGCCGCCGGGCTGGTGCTGCTGCTGACGATCGTGGCTACCGGGACGGTTCCGGCGCTGATGAGCCGCAGTCTGGGCGGGCATCTTACGGATGCACGCTGGGTCGTGGCGCTGCTCGGCGCCGGCCTGGCCGTGCAGATGGCCTTCGACGCTTTCAACGGCGTCATCACCGGCTGCCATCGCTGGGACCTGCATAATGGTTTGAACGCCGGCGGCTACGCGATCACGGTGGTCATCATGGTTACGGCGATCGCTCTGGGCGGTGGACTGCGCAGCTTGGCGATGGCTAACTTCTGCGGCATGGCCGCGACGGAACTCGTCCGGGCCATTCTTGCGCACCGCGTGTGCCCGGTCCTGCGCGTCCGCTGGGAATACGCCCGCTGGTCGCAAGCGCGTCCCATGCTGGCGTTCGGCGGCAAGACGCTGATTCAGACGCTTTCGCGCTTGCTACTGTATCAAGCCAATAACCTGGTGGTGGTCTCGTATCTGGGCGCCGGCGCACTGGCGCTTTACGCGCGGCCCAACAGCCTGATCCGGCATGCGCAGACCTTTGTCAACAAATTCGCCTTCATCCTGACGCCGACGGCCAGTTCGCTGCGCGCCCGCGGTGACGACGATGGGCTGCGGCGACTCGCGCTGGACGCCGCGCGCTTCAGCGCATTCCTGGCCCTGCCGATGGTCCTGATTCTGGCCATCCTGGGCGATCCCATCCTGCGGCTGTGGATGGGCCCGCGCTATGCACAGGGACTGGTACTGGCGATCCTGGCCATCGGACATCTGGCGGCCTTGACGCAGCAAGCGCTGCTCAATGTCCTGACGGGTGTGAATGCCCACGGCCGTCCGGCGCTTGTTAATCTGATTGCGTCCGTCTGCGGACTCGGTCTGGTGCTCTGGCTGGTGGGCTTGCGCAGCGCTGGTTTGCCCGGGGCCGCGGCGGCCATTGCCCTCCCGCTGACGCTGGCGAACGGGATTTACGTGCCCATTTACAGTTGTCGGCAGCTTCGAATGCCTTTGAGCCGATATATACGGCAGGCCTGGCTGGAGCCGTTGGCGTGCGTGGCGCCGTTTGGACTTTGCCTGATCGCGGCGCGTCTGGCGGGCCAGGAACGGCCGTGGCAGGCGCTCGCGTGGTTGGCCGGCGGCGCGCTGCTGCTGGGATTCGTGTACTGGCAGCGCGTGCTGCCCGCCCGTTTGAAGCAGGAGCTTCTGGCGCGGGTTTACCCCTCAACCGCCAAACGCGTGATCGCGCCGGCCGCGCAACCCGGAGACGTCCATTGAAACGTGCGCTCATCACCGGCATCACCGGACAGGACGGCAGCTACCTGGCCGAGTTCCTGCTCGACAAGGGCTATGAAGTGCACGGTCTGATCCGCCGGTCGAGTTCCTTCAACACCGACCGCATCGACCACCTCTACCAGGACCCGCACGAGCCTGATACGCGCCTGTTACTGCATTACGGCGACCTGACCGATGGCATGGGCTTGCGCGAGATTCTCACACGCGTGCAGCCTGACGAGGTCTATAACCTCGGGGCCCAGTCGCACGTGCGCGTCAGCTTCGATCAGCCGGTCTACACCGCCCAAGTGGACGCCATCGGGACCGTCGCGCTGCTCGAGGCGCTGCGCGACACCGGCAATCACGTGCGCTATTATCAGGCCTCGTCTAGCGAGATGTACGGCAGGGTCATCGAGATTCCGCAGAAGGAGACCACGCCCTTTCACCCGCGCAGCCCCTACGGCTGCGCCAAGGTGTACGCCTACTGGCAGACGGTCAACTATCGCGAAAGTTACGACATGTTCTGCTGCAACGGCATTCTGTTTAACCACGAATCGCCGCGGCGCGGCGAGACCTTCGTCACCCGCAAGATCACGCGCTCGGCCACGCGCATCAAGATGGGCCTGCAGGATGCCCTGTTTTTGGGAAATCTGGACGCCCAGCGCGACTGGGGTTTTGCGGGCGATTTCGTCGAGAGCATGTGGCTCATGCTGCAGCAGGATGAACCGGACGATTTCGTGGTGGCGACTGGCGAGAGGCGCTCGGTCCGCGAGTTCCTGGAACTGGCCTTCAGTCGTCTCGATCTGAACTGGCACGACTACGTGCACATCGACCCGCGCTATTTCCGACCGGCCGAGGTGGACATCTTGCAGGGCGATGCTTCCAAGGCCCGCCGCGTCCTTGGCTGGCGGCCCACCATCGGCTTTGAAGAACTGGTCGCCATGATGGTCGATGCCGATCTCGAACTGGCCGAGCAGGAGCGCGTGCTGGCCGATCATCGCGCCGCCAAACGCGAGCGCCGAGCCATTTGCGTATGAATCTGGCGCATGAGCGCATCGTCGTGACCGGCGGCGGCGGCTTCCTCGGGCATCACGTCCGGCAGGAGCTGCTGCGTAGCGGCGTGCCCGCGGAGCAGATTCTCGTCCCGCGCCGCCGTCAATACGACCTGACGCGCGAGGCCGACGTGGCCCGCATGTACGCCGAGCTAGACCCCAGCATGCTCATCCATCTGGCTGCGGAAGTCGGCGGCATCGGCGCGAACCGCGCTCAGCCGGCCCGGTTTTTCTATGCCAACACGGCGATGGGCCTGCACCTCATCGAGCATGCCCGCCGCCGGAAAACCCGCAAATTCATCCAGATCGGCACGGTCTGCTCCTACCCCAGGCTGACGCCCATCCCTTTCACCGAAGATGCACTTTGGGATGGCTATCCTGACCAGACCAACGCCCCCTACGGCATTGCCAAGAAGGCGCTGCTGGTGATGCTGCAAGCCTATCGGCAGCAGTATGGCCTGAACGGCGTCTATCTGATCGCCGCCAACCTGTACGGACCGCACGACAACTTCGACCCCCAGACCAGTCACGTGATCCCGGCGCTGATTTACAAATTCCTGCGGGCGATCGAGAACGGCGAGGATACGGTCACCGTCTGGGGCACCGGCGCCGCCAGCCGCGAATTCCTGTACGTCGAAGACGCGGCGCGGGCCATCGTGCTGGCCTCCGAGCTTTACGACGAGCCTGCTCCACTCAACATCGGCAGCGGCCAGGATATCACGATCCGCGCACTGGCCGAACAAATTCAAGAGCTGACGGGCTTCGACGGCCAGTTGGTCTGGGACGCCAGTAAGCCCGACGGCCAACCGCGCCGCCGCCTCGACACGCGCCGCGCCGAGCAGTCGCTGGGATTCCGGGCGCAAGTCAGCCTCGCAGAAGGCCTGGAGCGCACCACCATCTGGTATCGCGACCAGCAGCGCCGCGCCACGCGCACGACCGTGGCACATGCGCACGCCGACGTATCAACCGCATGATTCAAGCCGCGTTCAGAACCGCGACCGTGAGGGAGCGGATTTTGGGTTACCGCACGCACGCAATCCGCGCCAATGATGCCGACAACGCTCTCCGCCGCGGCGGATCGCGGTTCTGAACATCCCCAGTGGACGCTGTGAATCACAACACGCTAGACCTGCCCGCTGAGCAGCGCGAATCGGCGTTTCTGCGAATGCTGGAGCTGCTTCCGCTGACCGCGCGGCGCCGGCCCGCCTTCAAGAGCCGCCGCCGCCAGCGCGAGTTCGACATCATCGTCCGCGCCGTGCGCGACCTGCTGGCTACCAGAGCGCATGCATCGCGAATTCTGGAATTCGGCTGCGGCCCGGCGGGCGGTGCTCCATTGCTCCAAAGTATCGGTGATCTGGTGGAATCGGACGTGTCGCAGCATCCGAGCCTGCGGCTGCCGCGGGGCGTTCCATTCGTAGTATGCGGAATCGAAGACGCGCCGTTTCCGTCGGGGACATTTGATCTCATTGTCTCCAACCACGTGATTGAGCATGTTGACGATCTCACGGCCGGCTTGCAGGAAGCAGCACGCATCGCGCGGCCCGACGCTTTGTTTGCTTTCGCCGTGCCCACGTCCGTGTGGCTGCTCCTGACCGTGCCCGGCCAACTCTGGCGAAAGCTGGAGAACGTGATGCAGCGCCTGTGGGGCCGTCAGCAGTCGGAAACCTTGTCGGCGGCTGTGAGTCCTCGGCACGAAGCATCGGGGCGACTCGCGCGAATTTTGGGGAAGTTCACACTTCACGGGCACGGTCGCTGGCCGCAATTCCTTCCGTGCCTGAGCGCATTTCGCGTCGCCCGTTGGCGCAAGCTGCTGCGCGACCACGGCTTCGAAATCATTCGCGAGGAGCGCGTCTTGTGCTACGGATCTTCGCACTGGCCGGTGATTCCCACGAATCGCGCTCTGGCACACCTGGGACTGGACTCCAGTCATCTGTTCATCCTGCGGC
The DNA here is from genome assembly GCA_036505095.1 of Phycisphaerae bacterium. Classification (GTDB taxonomy): domain Bacteria; phylum Planctomycetota; class Phycisphaerae; order UBA1845; family UBA1845; genus DASXUA01. The sequence continues at coordinate 13,742 of DASXUA010000692.1, read as the reverse complement.
GCGCTGCAGCGCTGGATCATCCAACGGCGGAGTAGCTTTGGTGTACGACATCTGTCTAGTTGCGCATTTCGCCTACGGCGCCCTGGCCGGCGGATGCAACGGGCATATCGGCGGCGTCGAGCGGCAGACCAGTCTCACGGCCCGCTGGCTCGCGGCACGTGGCCATCGCGTGAGCCTGATCACCTGGGACGAAGGGCAGCCGGATGACGCCGTGATCGATGGCGTACGCGTCATCAAGATGTGCCGCCAGGACGCTGGACGACGCGGGCTGCGCTTCTTCCATCCGCGCTGGACCAGCCTGCAGCGCGCCCTGCGCACCGCCGACGCCGATGTGTACTACCAGAACTGCGCCGAGTACGTGACCGGCCAGATCGGCCTGTGGTGCCGCCGGCATCAGCGCAAGTTCGTCTTCTCGGTGGCGAATGATCCCGAAGTGGAGCCCGAACTGCCAGGCATGAAGCGGCGCGAGCGCGTGCTCTACCGTTATGGATTGCGCGTCGCGGATCGGGTCGTCGTTCAGACGCGCTCGCAGCAGGCGCGCCTGCGCGCGGGATTCGGGTGCGACTCGGTCGTGATCCCCATGCCCTGCCCGGGACCGCCCGACGGGCAGTATCGCCCGCCGCCGCCGCCCGACGGGCTGCGCCGCGTGCTCTGGGTCGGCCGCATCTGCCAGCAGAAACGCCCCGACCGCCTGCTCGAACTCGCACGCGTCTGCCCGGACCTGCAGTTCGATCTGGTGGGTCCGCCAGCGCGCGACGCTTACAGTCGGGATGTCCTGCAACAGGCCGATAGTGTGCGGAACGTCACGGTGCGGGGCGCCATTCCGCGCAAGCAGATGCTGGATATCTATCGCGGCGCGGCGTGCCTGTGCTGCACCTCGGATATCGAAGGTTTTCCGAATACGTTTTTGGAAGCCTGGAGTCTAGGCCTGCCGGTGGTATCCACATTCGATCCCGACGATCTGATCGCCAGTCGCGCATTGGGCGCGGCGGCGCGCGACTTGCCCGGACTGGCCGCCGCCCTACGGACACTGCTTAACACGCCGCAACAGTGGCTCAAGGCCTCGGCAAACGGCCGCCGCTATTACCTGGAGAACCACACAGTCGAGACCATTCTGCCGCGCTTCGAGCGGGTCTTTCTGGAGGTTCTCCACGGACGCGCGGCGCGTTCCCCAACAAACGGAGCCATACCATGCGATTCAGCGACCCTCAGCACGCCATCGTAGATCAACTCGAGCATCACGGGCGGCGCTCCACCCGCGCGCAGTTTGAATTCGAGCGGCAGCTCCGCCGGCGACTCCTGACGAGCGACCGCGCCGAACGGGCCGCAGTCGTGGCGGAAGCCTACGGGGAACTTTTCGAGCGCTTCCCCAACCATGGCGTGTTCCTGGCGAACGCCGAAAGCCGCCGGCGTCAGGGGCGCCTAGGCGCGGGCATGATCGCGCCGTTGTGCGAGCGCAGGACGCGTGTGCTCGAAATTGGCTGTGGCCGCGGGGACGTGCTGGCCGAGTTGGCCCAGCAACAGCGCATCTGTGTCGGCATCGAGCCATCGGGCCGGATGATCCAGATGTGCCCCGCTGGCGTCGAGATCCTGCCGGGCACGGCCGAGCATCTGGACTTTCTCGACGAATCGTTCGACTTGGTCTTCAGTATGCAAGTGCTCGAGCACATGCATCCCGATGACGTGCCGCTGCACCTGCGTGAGGCGCTGCGCGTCCTGCGCCCCGGCGGCTGCTTGGCGGTCGAGACTCCGAACCGCCGGACAGGTCCGCAGGATATCTCGCGCGGCTTCACCCGAACCGCCCAGGGCCTGCACCTAAAAGAGTGGTCCGTCACCGAGCTGGCGATCCAACTGCGGCGCGCAGGGTTTGTGCGTTGCCGCGGACTGCTGGCGCCGCCGTTCCTGGCGCGGCGCTCGGCGCTGCTGCACCGCTGGACGCGCGTGCCGATCGGGGTCAAGCGCGCCCAGGACGTGCTGCTAGGGCTCGTACCGGGCCTGCGGCTGCGCACGCTGGTCGGCAAGCTGCTAGGGCTGGATGACATCTTCATATTCGGCCGAAAACCGGCGGTCCGCGCCGCCGGCGCCGCGCCGCAGGAGTGACCTCGTGAAGGTGGCAATCGTAACACGTTTTCCGGAAGACCCGGCTGCCCCGCACGGCGGCGTGGAATCCGTCAGCGTCAATCTGGTTCGCGCGCTCGGGCGCCTCGACGACGTGCGCGTGCACGTGATCACAACCGACGTCGGCCGCATAGAGGTCAAGCACTCCGAGCAGGATGCTGTGACGGTCCATCGTCTGCCGCGCCTCGGCCGGCGGACGCTCACCGATGCCATCGGTCCCGGCCGGCGCCTCCTCAGCCGCTATGTCCGCGAACTGGCGCCCGACGTGGTCCACGCGCATGACGTTTACGGCCTGATGGTCAAGGGACTGCCCCTGCCGCGCGTGTTCACGATCCACGGCTTCATTTACGGCGACACGCGCGTCTCGGGTGAGCGGCTGGCCTGGCTGCGCTCGAAGCTCTGGCGCCGGATCGAAACTGCCGGCTGGGCCGATCAACCGCACATCATCTCGATCAGCCCCTACGTGCGCGAGCGGCTTGACGGCATCGCGGCCGGCACCATCCATGACATCGACAATCCGATTGCCGAATCGTTTTTCCACCTGGAGCGCCGCACGAGCCGCCCCACGATCTTCTCCGCCGCCCTGATCTGCCCGCGCAAGAACACGCTCGCCCTCGTGGAAGCATTAGCGCAAGTGCGCGCGGCCGGTATTGACGCCGAATTGCGCCTGGCCGGCTCGGTTGGCCACGCGGGGTACGCTCAACAGCTCGAGGCGCTGATTGGCGCGCGCGGGCTGCACGCACACGTGACGCTGCTTGGCCGACTCGGCGTGGAACAGGTGCAGCGCGAGCTGGCGGCCGCCAGCGTCTTCGCTCTGGTCTCGCTGGAGGAGAACTCGCCAATGGGCATCGAGGAAGCCATGGCCGCGGGCGTGCCCATCGTCACGTCGAACCGCTGCGGCATGCCCTACATGGTCCACGACGGTGAGACCGGGTTCCTGGTTGACCCGCACGACTCCGACGACATCGCTCGGCGGATCGGCCTCTTGCTTGCGGATGCGGACCTGCGTCGCGTCATGGGCGCTAGAGCCCGGCAGGTCGCCTTGGATCGCTTTCACCCCGCGCGCATCGCGCAGAAAACGGTTGACGTCTATCGTCGCGCCATCCGAGACCATGAGCGACGCGCAAACCCCCGGATCGCCCGCAGGTCGATCACGCCTGGGGCCCTGATTTGGCCGGAACACTCCGTTTCGATAACGCGTTCGTCGACTACGCAATGACCCTTCGGGCGAGGTGCTCGCATGACCGCAGTTGAACTACTGTACGTGGATGGCCATTACGCGCAAGCGAATCCGACCTGGCACGCGGAGGACTCGGCTTGGAAGGCCGAGCAGATTCTGCGAGTCGCTGCCTTCCTGCCCGCGGAGCATGCGGTGCGGATCTGCGACATCGGCTGTGGCTCGGGCGGAGTGCTGGCGGCGCTGGGCACAACCCTCGCACAGCGCGGCATCGACGCGCAGCTCACCGGATTCGATATCGCGCCCCTGGCCATCCAGAGTGCGCGCGCGTCATGGGGTGACCTGACTAACATTGACTTCGCATGCTGCAATGTCCTGCATCGGGAACACCTGCGTTTCGACATCTGCTTGTTAATGGATGTCCTGGAGCATGTCGCGGATCCCCGCGCGTTCCTGGTTGGGCTCTGTGATCGCGGACTCAGCGAATTCATCATTCACTTGCCCCTCGAAAACAACTGGTTGGGGATCATGAGGGGCAGGACCGATCCAAGAACGAGCTGCGTTGGGCACCTGCACTTCTACGATACCTACAGCGCCCTGCATTTGCTTGAAAGTTCTGGACTGCACGTGGTTCAATCGGTCTACACGCCGGAGATCGATCTCGACCTGAGGCTGCATCGCACACTTGGGAGTATTGCGGCCTACCTGCCGCGCAAGCTCTTGCTGGCCATCCGCCCGCGCCTCGCGGTGCACACTTTGGGCGGAGCGGGATTGATGGCACGCTGTGTACGCGCGCCGCACTGACGCTCACTCGCGACGGGGGTGTGTTCATGCCAAGTTCGTTCTTCAAGATCGCGCAGCGCGAGCGCGCGATTTACCAGCGCGCCATGGGGACGTATCATCGACCCGACCATGATGCGTGCCTCCGGGCTCCAGCTTCGGCCGATTCCCTACCCGTACCGGGGCATGTTGGCCGTCTGCAGCGATCTTGACGAGACGCCCGATCGCGACGTTTACCTCCAGACCATGCGCTACCTGAACACGAGACACAGCAGCTCGATGGGTCCCGGCGCCGGTCTGGAAGTCGGCAACACGATTTATTTCGATATGCCCGCGGACCAGTTTTCGTATTGGAATACGGACGACGCGGGTCGCGACATGATTCACCGTCTCATTCGCAGCGGCCACATTGATTGTCTGCACTCCTATGGCGACCATGCCACGACACGTGCGCATGCGGCCCGCGCGCTGGATCACCTCGCGCGCCACGACTGCAAGCTGGAGGTCTGGATTGACCACTCGGTCGCGCCGTCCAACTTCGGCGCCGACATCATGCGCGGTCAGGGCGACGTGCCCGGCTCACCCGTCTATCACGCCGATCTCACCTGTGACTTCGGCGTGCGCTACGTTTGGCGCGGCCGTGTGACCAGTATCACCGGTCAGGAAGTACCGGCGCGCCTGCGCGGCATCTTCACGCCGCGCCGCCCGCTGGTCTCAGCCCGCACGCTGGCCAAGGAAGCCGGCAAGCGCCTGCGCGCCCGCCGTGGTCATTCGAAGTACGCCCTGCACGGTCCCAATCGCGTCATGCAGCCGTCCAGCCTGCGCGACGGCCGGCCGGTGTACGAATTTCTGCGCTGCAATCCCCACCCGGCCGGCGTCAGCGTGGGCGACACGGCCGCCGGACTCGCAGAAGTGTTGACCGACGCGTTCCTGAGTCGACTTGTCCACCGCGGCGGCGTCTGCCTCCTCTACACGCATCTCGGCAAGGTTCTACGTCGCGATCAGCCACTCCCGCCGCGCGCCTGCGCCGCGCTGCAGCGCCTCGGCCAGTACTTCCGCAATGGAAAGATCCTGGTGACGACCACGCGGCGGCTACTGAATTACCTTCGTGTTCTGCGTCGACTAAGGACGCGCATAGCGCAAGACTCGCCGGAACTGCGGATTGACCTTTTCGCGACCCCCGAGACTTGCGGCCCGGACGCGCCGCTGTTCCGTAACGACCTGGATGGCATCACTTTGTACGTGCCCGAAGCGCGCCCTGCGCAACTCATGCTGAACGGAACTGCGCTGAGTGATGTGCAACGCAACGCACCCGACCACACCGGTCAGGCGAGCCTTTCGCTTCCGTGGATTCCACTAAGTTTTCCCGACTGATGGAACCGCTGGTCTTGCCGGGCACGCTCCGGCAGGAATCGGCGCCCATCGCCCATCGCCCGCCGGCACCGCGCGCTCGTGGCGTCGAGGTGCCGCTGCGCCGCCGCTTGCGACGTGCCATCGTGCATCGCGCGCTACGGCTGCTGATGGCGTGTTTCCATCGCGCGCTCCGGCCGGCCGAATGCATCGGACGCGCGCTTCGCCGATGCTCGCTGGCGCACTCTTCAGCGGGATGGCATGGGAAAATCCGCCACGCTGGACCGGCCTCCGGGCGGACGCCCGAAGCGTTCGCGCGTGCGCGCGCTGGGGACGATGTTCTGCTGACCGGCACGTTCTATTCAGGAAACTGGATCGCCGCGCACGTGCGCCCCCTGGCCGCCGCCGATGCTTGTCGACGGGTTTTGGTCGTCTCGACTTTTCCGGTGCCCGCCTTCCCCAAAGTCGTGCCGATCTATCCGCCATGCTGGCTGCAGCGGGCCATCGGAGCCGTGCCCGCCCGGCTACTGACCTTTGTCGCGGTGGCGCTGTGGCATCGTCCGAACGTGGTCGGCGGTTTCCATCTGCTGGTGAATGGACTGTTAGCCGCGCTAGCGGCCCGTATGATCGGCGCACGTGCGCTTTACTTCTGCGTGGGCGGGCCGCGGGAACTGCTCGACGGCGGTGTCTGGGGCGAAAATCGTGTGTTCGGGAAACTCGATACACCCGACGCGGTCATCGAGCAGCAATTGATCCGCGCCGTGGCTGCCTTCGACTACGTCATCACTATGGGTAGCTCAGCCGTGGAGTTCTTCCGCCGCCGCAGCGTGCGAACCCACTTCGAAGTGATCGCCGGCGGCATCGACGTGACCCGCTTCGCGCCGGGCGCTGCCGCGCCCACCACGGACCTGATCCTGGTCGGACGGCTGGCACGCGTCAAGCGCATCGACCGCTTCTTGGAAGCGGTTCGCATCGTGGCCGACTCTTACCCCGCCGTGAAAGCCACCATCGTGGGCGACGGCGAGCTGCGCGCTGCGCTTGAAGCCCAGGCGCGCGACCTGGGTCTGGTCGATGCGGTACGGTTCGTTGGGCAGCAGGCCGACGTGGAGCGCTGGCTGCGCCGCTCGAAGATCTTCGTACTCACCTCAGAGTCCGAAGGCCTGGCTCTTTCGCTGATGGAGGCGATGAGCTGTGGCTTGCCGGCGATCGTCTCGGATGTGGGTGAGCTGGGAGAGTTGGTCCAGCACGGTCTAAATGGTTATCTCGTCGCCAGCGCGAAGCCGCGCGACTTTGCCCATTGCATGCTCGATCTGCTCGGGAACGAACAGCGCCGCCGGTTATTCGGTCGTGCGGCATACCATAGCGCGCTGCGGCACCACACCTCGGTCATCAGCGAGCGCTGGACGGACATTCTGAACAATGGTTGCTGACAACCTCGTCGCGATCGCCGCCGGCCCGACGGTGTACGGTGCGCCGCCGCCGTACTCACCGGACGAACGGCTGCCCGAGTACCCATTGGCCGACCTAGGCTGCGCGAATCCAACCTACCTGACCGTGCGGGAAAGTTTGCGCCTGCTCGGGCTGGACGCCGAACACTTTGGCACCGCGCGCTGGAATCCGCTGGGCGCCAGGGTCCGTCCGGGTGACACCGTGGTGCTCAAACCGAATTTTGTGCGCGAGTTCCGTGAGACTCAGCCCGGCGACGGTGAATGCACCATCACGCATGGTTCAGTCATTCGCGCCGTGCTGGATTACGTTTTCATCGCGCTGCAAGGCCGAGGACGGATCATCATCGCGGATGCACCCAACAGCGACGCCGACTTCGACCAGATTCGGCGCATCGCCGGTTTGAACGAGATACAGGCCTACTACCGCCGCGAGGCGGGGTTCGAAGTGGAGGTCTACGACCTGCGTCCCGAGCGCGCCCGCAAGCTCGACGGTGTCATCGTCGGCCACGAAAAACTCCCCGGCGATCCGGCCGGGTACGTGCGCGTTAATCTCGGACTTCACTCGGCCTTCGCCGAAATCAATGGACTCTGTCGTCGCCTTTACGGCGCCGAATACGACATGGGCGAGCTGCACCGCCACCAGCACGATGACGTGCATGAATACCTGATCTCCAAGACCGTACTCGCGGCCGACTGCGTGATCAGCCTGCCCAAGCTCAAAACGCACAAAAAGGCCGGCCTTACGGCCAACATGAAAAACCTGGTCGGCATCAACGGCAACAAGAACTGGCTGCCGCACCATCGCGAGGGCACCCCGGCCCAGGGCGGTGATCAATTCGCCGATGACCGGCTCAAATCTCGCCTCGAGCGGCTGACGCTCACACAGTTCAAACGCGTTTTCCCGCACCTGGGCTTCATGCGCCGCGTGGTGGCCGGACCGATCAAATCGGTCGGCCGCCAGCTCTTCGGAGATACCAACCGCGGCACCATCCGCTCGGGCAACTGGTACGGCAACGACACCACTTGGCGCATGGTCCTCGATCTCAATCGCATCCTGTTCTACGCCCACGCCGACGGAAATCTGCGCGCCCGTCCGCCGCGCCGGCTCTTCAGCGTCGTCGACGCCGTGGTGGCCGGCGAGGGCAACGGTCCGCTCGATCCCACTCCGCGGGCCACCGGGCTGGTCATTGCTGGTGCGCATCCCGTGGCCGTCGATCTAGCCGGTGCGCGCCTCATGGGCTTCGACTATGGCAAGCTGCCGGTGCTGCACAGCGCCCTCGAAGCGCATCCGCTCCCGCTGGCCGCCTTCGCCTACGAGCAGATCACGGCGCTCTCGAACGATCAGCGCTTCACGGGCCCTATCGCCGATTGGAGCGGGCCCATGCTGGCGTTCGAGCCGCACTTCGGCTGGCGCGGTCACATCGAACTCACTCCGCAATCACATGCAGCAGGCGCTGTCGCGTAAGAATCTCTGGAACAAGCTGCCGCCGCCGGTCCGATTGGGCGTGGGCGGCATGCTGGGCCTGATCCCGCTACCCTGGCTGCTCGGCGGCCGCTGGCGCGCCCAGCTCGCCTGGCTGCGCGCGGCGCAGCGCTGGCCGGCCGATCGCACCCGCGAATATCAGCTCGCGCGCCTGCGGGACCTGTGCACCGTGGCACAAGGCACGCGCTTCTATCGCGAGTTGTTCCGCGAGGCCGGCTTCGATCCGCGCGACCTGAAATCGCCTGACGACCTGTCCCGGCTGCCGACGATCGACAAGCACGCGATTCAGGAGCGCTTGGAAGACATGTGTGCCGTCGCGCCGCAGTCTGCCGGCGTAGACTTCATCTCCACCGGCGGAACGTCGGGCACACCGCTGCACTTCTATATTGGCGCGCAGCGCTCGGCGATCGAGTTCGCGTATCTGGTCGCGAGTTGGGAGCGCGCCGGCTACACCGCCGGCACGTCGTTGGCGGTGTTCCGCGGCCGCCTGGTCTCACCCGACCTGCACGGCCTGCGGCATGAGTACGACCCATTACTGCGGCAACACTATTACAGCAACTTCCACATGACCGAGCCTAATCTGCGCCGCTACCTCGCGCACCTGCGAACGATCGGCCCATGCTTCCTGCACGTCTATCCGTCATCGGCCGACGTGCTGGCGCGCTTCGTGCGGCGCAGCGGAATCGCCCCACCCACGAATGTCCGCGGCATCATCGCCGAATCGGAGATCCTCTACCCCGCGCAGCGCCGGCTGGCCGAGGACGTCTTCGGCTGCCGCTACTTCTCCTGCTACGGGCACACCGAGAAGCTGGTGCTGGCGGCCGAATGCGAGCGGACCGCCGATTACCATGTCTGGCCGACCTACGGCTATTTCGAGCTGCTCGATGACGCGGGCCGGCCCGTGCGCACGCCCGGTGAGCGCGGCGAAATCGTCGGCACGGGCTTCATCAATCGCGTCGTGCCGTTCATCCGCTACCGCACCGGCGATTACGCCACCTACGTTGCCGACCGCTGCCGCGCCTGCGGCCGCCAGCATGTGCTGCTGCGCGACATCCGCGGCCACAACACGCAGGAGATGCTGGTGACCGCCGATGGGTCGACCATCTCCTGGACCTCATTGAACATGCACGACGACACCTTCGCGCGCGTCACCGAGTTTCAGTTCTATCAGGACCAGGCAGGCAAAGCCGTACTGCGCGTCGTGCCGGCTCATGGCTTCGCTGAATCCGACCGGCGACGCATCCTGGCGAATCTGGGGCGCAAGCTCGCCGGTAGGATCGAGTTCATCATTCAAGTCACAGACGGCATCGCACGCTCCCCGCGCGGCAAGGCGATCTACGTCGACCAGCAGTTGCCCTTGCCTGTGCACGAAGAGTTTGTCGCGGTATAGCGCTCGCGACCGAATCGAAAGTCGCCGACATCGTCGCCTGCAATCCGCAACCTGAGAGTGCGTTCGAATTGGGCCTAGCGCTCAAACGCCCCGATGTCCACTGCACCGCCTTGCGGCCGTGGCGTTCCGTTATAGTCGACGTTGATACTCAGCCCGTAGAGGCTCTGGAAGGTGGCATATACGCCCGAAATCATGCCGGCATCCACGCCCGGACTCCCGGCGGCCAGTTGGAAGTTGCCCCCCGCCGCATCCACGAACACCGGCGCCGCCACCAGGCAGGCCTGCCCCTGGCCGGTGGCGCTCTGGAAGCTCGCGAGCGTCGTGTAGTTGTAGCCACCGGGCCAAGTGATCAGGATCGGGCCTCCCACGCGATACATCAAAGTGTTCTTGAGCGTCGACTGATTCGGCAAGAGTTCAACAAATACGTGATGGCCCTGTGGCTCTGTCACATGGGAAATGATGTTGTTTTCCAGAACGTAGGTGCTCCAGCTCGGGGCCGGAGATGGAACGGCGATATTGACTCCGGCATCGACATCATAAATCGTGTTATTGACAATCCGAGCGCCGGGGCCCGCGGCCACCATGATAGCCGCCTGGCTCCATGACGTATTTGGATTGAACGGCGCTGTGTGATGGATGTTGTGGATCACGTTCCCGATCATGTAGACCTGTTGCCCGAAGCCCAGGCCGCTGGCGCTCGCCTGCATGATGCCGTACTCGCAGTCGTAGATATGATTGAACAAGAACCACACGCGCTCCGGCCCGTATTGCTCCCCCAACCCGGCGCCCGGCGACGAGTTCCCCGGCCGGTGGTCGTAGACCGTATTCTGTGAGAAAATCACGTCAACCGCCTGCTTTATCCAGAGTCCCGACTGTTTGTTTGAGTGGGATGTGTTGCGACCAATATAAAGATGATGCGTGGTCGCCTGCCCACTGGGACCGGCATTGATCTGGATCCCATCTCCGCTGTTGCCATACATCTGGTTGTCGACGACCCAGATGTTCTGGCAGTGATGTCCGACGGCAATGCCATGCACATCCTGGTCATTGGGGGCATTGACGTTGCCATTGTCGTGGATGACATTGTTGTACACCACGTGGTGCTGACAGACAGTGGCCGGCGTATCCCAACTCTCGATCCGCACTCCGCTCTGGGCCACCAGATTGCCGCTCAGTTCGCACGAGCGCACCACCAGGTGGTCGCTGGGCGACAGGAAATACAGCCCACCGGCGAGCGTCCCATCGTGATCCTTGAACCTGACGTTTTCGACAATCCCGTAGCTGCCTTTCAGATACACGTCGCGCGTCCAATCGGGCCGCTGGGTGGCACTGGGTCCATGGATATAGACTGGATTGGCGGCCGTCCCGTTGACCTGGATCAACTGATAACCGTAAGGCGCGTACGAGTAGCGGTTGCGCACCTCGACCACCGCGCCGGCCGGCAATGTGTCCGGAATGGAAACGCGCGGCAACGCGGGCGTGCCATACGGGTTGTTTGTGTTGGTGGCCGCCAAGTTGAACTGATCGACGCAGTAGAAGCCCGGCGTCGGCGTCACCCACGGATTCGGCGGAGACGGCGCGGTTTGCGTGATGCCGAAGCTCGGCGCCGGAGTCCCGATCGGCGGCGACCATGTCGCGCTGCCGCCGGCTGGCGCCACGCTTATTACGACGATAGCGGGCGCACTCTGTTGCGTGCCGTTATTGACGGTAAACGTGAAACTATCCGGACCCGTATATCCGGCCGCCGACGTATAGGTCACGCTCGCGGAATTGAACAGCAGATTGACCATTGGCCCGAGCGTACCATGCGACGGTTGTGTGCCGATTGCGAATGACAGGCTCTGCCCGTTCGGATCACTGCCCGTCAGCGTGAGCGGTGCGGGCGTGTTCACTGGTGCCGAAACGGACTGCCCGTTCGCCACTGGCGGCGGTGGGGACGGCGGATTGGCCACCGTCAAACGCGGGGTAAACGACAGACCCCCGCTGGTTAACGAGGTGTTGTGAATCTCGACGGCCAGCAGATTGGTTCCCGGCAGCAGCAGCCCGGCCGTCGAGAACGTGATCTGCTCAGGAGTCCCGGGCGCGTGGGAACTGGCAGGCGTATTCGGATTCACCGGGGTGCCGGGCGCTCCCAGGCCGCGACGCGCGACTTCAGTTCCATTCAGATACGCGACAAAGCCATCATCGTAGTCGATCTGCAATGTCAGGTTGGAAATGGCCCACGGATTAGGCACCGAAAAGACGTGCCGCGCATAGACCGTCAGATAGTTGCCGTACATGTCGTTGAGCACCGTCGTGTCGTCGCCGTTCCCATAGCCGATTCCGGTGGGACCGCCCAGCCAGGCGCTATCAATAAAGTTCAGTTGATTCCACGCCCAAGGGGGCGTGCCCGCCAGCCCCTTGAGATAATGCCACGTGTCGCCGATCTCGATCAGCACGGGCGGGTTTCCGCCCACGGTCGCAGCCATGAAGTTCTGCGCCGTCTGATTGACCGCGACGTTCAGATAAGAATGCAGCGTGGGCGTGAAGCTGTAGGCCGGGCTTTGCGGCCGGACGACTCCCGACCAGTTCGTCGGGACGATCACGACGTACGCGCCGGAACCGTTGGTGGTGACCTGCGCGACCGCGAAGGGGCACGTAGTCAGCACCACAGAAAGGCACGAAACGAGCGCACTATGCCGCCAGCAAGGCGTCGAGTTCCACATTCTCCTCTCCTGTTGAGGGAATCAGGTTGTTCGCAGAGCTACGCGCCTTGAGGCATCGGGCTAAGCGGCTATCGCCGTTCTGGTGGGACGCGTCGAGCGTGATCCCGGATGCCTCTCGCTCCGCGACATCTTTGGGTGTTTGCTGTTGTAGTCAGCCTTTACCCTTCCGCAAGCGGCTCAGCCGCTCTTCCACTTTCCTTATATATCGGCCTGATGAGTCTGGCAATCAATAGGGCATTCGCCCGTTTTAGACGCGAGGATATTGTTCAGCTATGAGACAGCGCCCGCTTACGGGACAGAATTGGAGGCGTAGATCAGCGTTTAGCCCGACGGCAGCTTTGGTCGCGACCGCGCTGCTGGCCATGGGTGGGATGGCCTACCGGGTCACCGCTGGCCGGCTGGAGCACCGAGCCATTGGCACGCCCGTCCAGCCGGGAACCCTGGAGCGGCTCCCGCTGACGCTCGGCGAGTGGACCGGTCGCGACACGCCCCTGGACGACCGCATTATCCAGGCGACCGACACCGACGACCACGTCAACCGCACCTATCGGCGCCTCCGCACCCGCGAAGCCGTCGCTCTTTTCGTGGCCTATGGGGTCCGTCCGCGCGATCTGATGCCCCATCGCCCGGAAGTTTGCTATCCCGGCGCGGGCTGGACCCACGACGAAACGCGCGTCGAGACGCTCACCTCCGCCGGTGGAACCCCATTGCCCTGCCAGGTGCATCGGTTTCATCGCGGCGGACTGGAATACAAGCGGATTGCGGTTCTGAATTATTACCTGGTTGATGGCCGCGTCTGCGCCGACGTTTCAGCCCTGCGCCGGCGCACCTGGCAGCGCCCGGTCCGCGCCGGCTACATCGCGCAGGTGCAGATTGCCTGTGCTGACGCATCTCCGCCGGAGATGGGCGAACGGACCGTCCGCTGCTTTGCGATCGACTCGGTCGATGCAATTCGCGCACTGCTGCAAGAAGCTGTCGATGACAACAGCCACTGACACCGTACTCGCCGACAGCCTCGGCCCATCTGCTGCATCCGACGCCTTGCCAAGCTCGCAGACGCGCACGGGCCGCGCGGCCCGCTCTGTCCGTAGCGGCGTCCTGCTGACCGTGCTGATCATTTCGCTTGTTTGGAGCTTTGCACCCGTGATCTCGGGCTTGCTCCGTGACTGGCACACGAATGACAATTACTCTGTCGGACAACTCGTGCCCCTCGCGGCCATTTACCTGCTGTGGCAGGAACGCCGCCGCCTGACCCCGCTGCCGATGCAGCCGTCGTACTGGGGAGCGCTGC
>DASXUA010000691.1:0-2145 GCA_036505095.1 Phycisphaerae bacterium | reverse complement strand
CTCGCAGCGGAGAGGAGAGGGAAGGGGTGAGGGTCTGCACGCTCGTGAGCCGGCCGGGTAAGCGCCATGCGGTCGTTATTCCTGAAGATTTTTTTCTGGTTCTGGCTGGCGAACATCGTGGTCGCGGCGGCGGCCGTCGCGGCGGCGCTTTTGATCCATCACCCCGAGGGCGTCGAGAGCGCGCGCTGGCGCGGCATGGTCGGCCGCACGCTGGCGCCCCAGGCGCGCGCGGCCATTGAGGTGCTCGAGCGCGAAGGCTCAGAGGCGTTGTGCGAACACCTGGATCGGCAGGACCGTGCTTCTCATTCGCGCACCTTCCTGCTGGACGAGGCCGGCCACGATCTGCATAGTCGTCCGATGCCGCCCGAGCTACCCGGCCTGGCGGAGCGCACCAGGGAAACCGGCGAGGTCCAAGTCGGGCTGTTTGCGGGAATGACCTTTGTGACCGTGCGCGTCACGGGGCAGGACGGGAAGGCGTACGTGCTGGCGCGCGAGATGCCGCCGGAAGGCGAGCTATTCCGCGAGCCAACCTGGCATGGACCACCTCCAGAGCGCCCGCCGGACGAGCACGGGCATTCGTTTGGACCACCGCGGCGCGGCCCGCCAGATGGGGAGGGCGACGCTCCCGCTGGGGAGGGCGACGCCCCCGCGGAGCCGCGAGCTGGGGTGGGCGAGGCTCCGGCCGGGGAGGGCGAGGCTCCGGCCGAGCCAGGGCCGCGCTCCGAGGAGCACCCGGCGCATTCTCACGGACATGGCCCACCGCCGATGGGGATGCGCCCACCCGAAGGCTGGCACGGGCCGCCGCCCGGCATGGATCACGGCCGCGGGCCGCGCGGCAGACCGCCGCCTGGCAGGCCGCCCAACCCGTTGCGTTTGTTTCTCAGTGAACCGGCGATGCTGGCCGCCATTCTGAGCGCGGTCGTCGCCACGAGCGGCATGGTCTGTTATGGCCTGGCGCGCTACCTGACGCGCCCGGTGCGTCTACTGCGCGGCGCAGCGCGGCGGCTGGCCGACGGAGACTTGTCCGCGCGCGTCGGCGTTGCGGGAAGGCGGCGCGACGAGATCGGCGATCTGGGTCGAGACTTCGATGTGATGGCCGATCATCTGGAAAATCTGCTGATTGCCCAGCAGCGCCTGCTGCGCGACATCTCGCACGAGCTGCGTTCGCCGCTGGCACGGCTGAACGTCGCGCTGGAATTAGCGCGGCGCGACTCGGGCTCGGCCGCCGAGCCGGCGCTGGCGCGCGTCGGTCGCGAGGCCGAACGGCTCAACGAGTTGATCGGTCAGCTCCTGACGCTGGCGCGCCTGGAAGGCGGCGCCGCGCAGCCCGCAGGAGCGTTCTCCGACCGCGTCGAGATCGACCTGGCAGTCCTTGTCAGCGAAGTGGCCGCCGACGCCGACTTCGAGGCCGCCGTGCGCGATCGCCACGTGCGCATCGTCCAATCGGAACCCTGTCGAATCATCGCGGCGCCCGGGTTGCTGCGCAGTGCCATCGAAAACGTGGTCCGCAACGCAGTCCGTTTCACGGCGCCGGGAACGGATGTCGAAATCCGCCTGGCCTGTCGCGCGGATGGGGCGGAGCCGCGCGCCATCATCGAAGTTCGCGATCACGGCTCCGGGGTGCCGGAGGCCGCCCTGCAGGACATCTTCCGCCCGTTCTACCGCGTAGCGAATGCGCGTGAGCGCGAAACCGGCGGCGCCGGTCTGGGCCTGGCGATCACCGAGCGCACCATCCGCTCCTACGGCGGCGCCGTCCGTGCCGCCAACGCCCCCGATGGCGGCCTTTCAGTCCAGATAGAGCTGCCATGCACAAGCTCGGACTTGCCCGCGCGCTGACATGACGGCGCGGGCGATCCCGGTTACACTGGCTGCCGCAGGCGACAATGGCAGCGAGCGATTCGGTCATCTCGGTGCGCAGTCTGGTCAAGCGTTTTTTCGACTCGGCCGGGCGCGAGGTGCGCGTGCTGGATGGCGTGACCTTCGATATTCAACCCGGCGAGACGCTGGTCATCATGGGCGGCAGTGGCTGTGGAAAAAGCACGCTGCTCAATTGCCTGATCGGCGAATACACGATCGACGAAGGCGCCATCCTCTACCGCACGCGCGATATGCCCGAACCGCGCGATGGCTCGAAAATGGACGAGG
>DASXUA010000690.1:0-1547 GCA_036505095.1 Phycisphaerae bacterium | reverse complement strand
CACGCTTTCGATGTTATCGCGCAGCGCGGCCAGCAGCGTCTGCGCGTGAGCCAGCGAGATCGTCTCCGGCTCGCGCAGCAGCGGCACATCAATGGCGGCCTCCTGCTCATCCATGACGGCCGCATTGTAGTAGGAGCGGTCTCCGACCGCGACTGGGGTGCAGCCATCGCCACCCATTGTCGTGCAGGGTCCGCCGCAGTTGTGGTGGAGGCGTCCCGCTCTTGTGGTGCAGGCATCCTGCCTGCGTCCCGCCAAGCCGCCATTCCAACGGATGAGCCGGTAAAAGGGCGCAGAATTCACCCGTCTGGATGGGGCCTTTTGCGTTTTTGCGGGCTCCTGGTTGTCCGCCAGCGACGTTCGAGGCATAAAATCTTGTGGCATGAACGGCCAATCAGGGGAATGCAAGTAGGAGCACTCGCATGGCCAGACGCAACAAAACCAAGTTTGAAATCGATCGCAACCGATCAGCGCCGAGCGCGCCCAGCGGCACTGCCCGGCAAGCCCAAGTTCCCGCCCGCGAGCGCGAGCTTGAAGATCGGCCGGCGCGGACCGTGGCCTGGAAGGGCGAGGCTCCCGCCGAGCCCCTGCTCGAAACCGGACTGGAGGAAACCCCGGGCGCCGCCGACGCTTCCGCCGGCCCGGGCACCGGCTATCGCGAGCCCATCGACGCGGACCTCGACGAGCGCCAAGGCCGCCCCGGCGTTCCCCCTGCAAGCGCCGACGGCGACTGGACCAACTCCGACACACGCAGTGACCGCTCCGGCACCAGCGATGATCCCGTTACCGAAATGGGCTTCGAGCCCGAGCCGCCGGCCGCCGGCTACGGCACCGTCGTCTCCCGCGGCCCGCAGCGCAGCATCCACGAGATGCCGCCCGAACCGGCCGACGAAAAGTAGCGCGCTTACCGCGCGCTCGCAGCGCGGGGTCGTAGCGCCGGCATCTGGCCGGCACGTATCGCCGGCTTCGAGCCGGCAAGTTCGTCTGATTCAAGACATGCGCTGCGCGCCGTCGAATCCAGGGCATCCGCACGATCTCTGGCCCCGCGCTTGCTCAGCTTAATTCCGCCCGAACGTTAGCTTTGATGAGACCCTGGCAAATCCCGACGCATCCGCTCGTCCTGGTCAAGCGTTCTCTGCGCCGCAATGCCGCGCGGGCGCATTGCGTCACCGCAGCGCCTGCTAAGGTTGCACAACCGGTACGGTCCGCTCGATGACCAGGCCGAAATAGGTCTCCAGCGTGGGGTCGGCGACCGCCACATTTCGGTCTGGAAGGATGCGAAGTTGTACCTGATCCAACCCATCTTGGTGCAGTCGTCTTTGAATCTGCGCAGCCTCATCCATCATCCCAAGGCCGTAGGACTGCCTCGGGAACCGTGCATCAATGGTCGCCGGGCCCTCGGCCATCACGTCGCCGCTGCGCGGATCAACGATCTGGATTCTTCCTGCAATGGCCAGCGGGACGCCGTTCTCGCACTCGAGGCTCAAATATGGCTTTATTTCGCTGCCGAGGCGAAGCCCGATCGCCCTGAAACCGGCCTCGATCTGTCT
>DASXUA010000689.1:0-3362 GCA_036505095.1 Phycisphaerae bacterium | reverse complement strand
TCTTGCCCACGAAGTACTTGAGGAACAGCGGCGAGCTAGCCCACCCGGCCAGCGTCATGAGCAGGAAGCAGATGCCTGTGAGCCGACCCTCGCCGGTCATGCCGCGCCGCATGGGTGGATTGTATCGACCTGACGGCCGAGCACCCATTGTTGAACGCGCTTTGGTGGCGGGCAAGTGCCGTCCCTACTTGGCGAGTACCGGCGCGAGGACTATCATTGAACGGGTTCGGCAGCACTGCCATGGAACTACAAGTTGCCTATCCACACATCGACGCACCTGAGGGGCAGTGCGCGCGCCTATCCCGCATGCCGCGCATCCGCGTCAGTCAGATCGTCATGGACTATCTGGCGCATGGTTGGTCGGCTGAGGAAATGTGCCGCCAGCACCCGTATCTGACCTTGGCCGAAGCCCACGCCGCCATGGGCTACTACTACGACCATCAGCCCCAGATCGACGCCGAAATCACGGCCGAATGGAAGGCATTTCAATCGAAGCCGCCCAGCGACAAACCGCGCTCGCCCTTCTTCACGCGTGGATCGCCGTGCCGCAGTCCCGCCGTCGCGGGGTGACCGGCACGTACCGCCGACTTCCAGTCGGCGAGTTCGCGGTCGCAGAGAAGGAGCGGGTTAACTTTTCAACAACGAGAGGTGCCTACGGCGCTGGCGATTCGTCCCCCGCATTCTCCTGCGCGGCAGATTTGAGCTCGTCCAGCAGGCGGCGGAGTTCGGCCAGCTCGCGCTCGGCCGCGGCGATGCGCGCTTCGAGCACGGCCTGCACGCGCGCGTGATGCTGACGCGCCGTTTCGAGCCGCTGGCGAGTTGCGCGTAGCTCGTCCTCCAGGTGTTTGACACGGTCGGCGATTTCAACGTGATTGGCGTGAAGCTGCTGCAACGGCAGCTCGACCGTGACCTCCACCGTGCCGTCGGGCAGATCTCTCGGCGGAAGGAATCGGTAGCCGCGGATCAGGCCATCGGTGGCGGTGTGCAGCGTGCCGCCGGTTTCGGTCGGCGTCCGGCCCTGGACCTGCGCGGCCAGGTTTCGCAGCGCGACGACTTCGGCCGCACGGCGCGCCATGAGCTTCGCCTGGGCCGCCGGCTTGCCCGGCGTCGGCTTGCCGATGCCGGTGGCGCGCAGCACGACCGGCTGGCTGGCTGGGTCAACTCGCTTTTCTTCAGCAACCTGCAAGGGCAGCAAGAACGGGATCAACAGGTTGATGGCTGGGTGCATACACCGCCTCCTTCAGGACCAGACACGCCCCGCAAGGCGGAGCTAGACTTCGAATTCACCGCCGCGGGGGCGAGCTCCTTGCACTGTTAACGGTCAGAATCTTGCTCAGATCCTCAGTCTTTCTGAGTCCTGCCTTGGTTGCGGCCGGAGGCTGCGCCAAGGATTTGACATTTCCCGTTCCAGTTGTAACGGCAGTAAGATGCGGCCCCGGGGCCGCGTCATGCTGCTGCAGGTGGATTACCAGACGCTCAAGCAGAATCTGTTTCTGCTGATTGGGCTGCTGGTCCTCGCGACGATCGGGTTGATCCTGATCGTCGCGGTGTGGACCGGCATCAAGGCCTGGCGATTCCACAAGCGACAGCGGAACGGCTGGGAGGAGTATCGCCGGGAACGCCTCGACGCGCAGGGCCGGCCGCTTCCACCATCGGCGGCCGGCGTGTGCGATCGCTGCGGATGTGTGGGCGAAAGAGTCTATTTTCTGCCGTCAGGTGAGCGGCGCTGCCTGAAATGCATGTGACGGCTGCGCCGGAGAGCGGTGAGTGGGTGGCATGCTTTCACGCGCAGCGAGTAAGCATGCTCTAAAGCTGGACGCTCGGCATGGCCACCCCGGCTGAAGCACGGGACCCATGCCACCTAACGAATCCTCGAACCCTGTGCTGAGTGGCTCATGACTGAAGAGACGATGCTGGATTCAAAAGTTTACGCGGTGGCCGGCGAGCGCAAGCTCAGCATCCGGGACTTGCTCGATTATTTCGCGCAGCACGGGTCCATGCGCGTATCGGATTTGCACATCAAAGCCGGCGTGCCCCCGATCTACCGTGTCGACGGCCGTCTGGTACGCATGAAGGGCCCACCGCTGGACAACGCGACCGTCGAGTTGCTGGCGCGCGGCCTGGTCGGTGATGCCGATTGGAACACGCTCGGCGCGCAGCGCTCGGTCGACAGCTCGTACATGACCGAGACGATGCAGTTCCGGGTCAACTGCTTCTTCGACAACGACGGCGTGGCCATGGCCGTTCGCGCGCTCGAGAGCCATCCGCCGCCGGTGGAGCAGCTTGGTTTCCCGAACGGAACCTGGCGCGATATCGTCAAGCAGCAGCAGGGCCTGGTCGTGGTGACCGGCATTACCGGCGCGGGCAAGTCCACCACGATCGCCGCACTCATCAACCAAATCGCCGAGACGCGCCCCTGCCGGATCATCACGCTCGAGGACCCGATCGAGTATCGCCTGACCAGCAAGGCCGCCATGATCTCGCAGCGCGAGGTCGGCCGCGACGTGCCCAGCTACGAGCGCGGGCTGCGCGATTGCCTGCGTGAGGACCCGGACGTGATTTTCGTGGGCGAAATGCGCGACCGCGAGTCCACCTCCTGGACGCTGACCGCGGCCGAAACGGGGCACCTGGTGTTCTCGACCCTGCACACGCGCGACACGCGCGGCACCGTCACGCGCGTGTTGGACATGTTCCCGCCGGCCCAGCAGGACGAGGTATCCAGCCAGCTTTCGCTGGGATTGAGTCACATCATCTCACAGAAACTCATCCCACGCGCCGACGGCGAGGGGCGCATCGTAGCCATGGAAATCCTGAACAACACCTACGCCGTCTCGAACCTGATCCGCCAGGGCAAGCTCGAACAACTCTACTCGCAGCTCCAGACGCGCACCAAGGACGTCCCCGAAGAGCGCATGATCACGCTGGAGCGCAGCCTGGCGCTGCTGGTGCACGCCGGAAAAGTCACGGCCCTGGAGGCCGAAAAATGGGCCAATCACGCCACCGCCTTCCACGCCGAGCTGCAGCAGAAGGCCTGACGCGCACCACGGGCGTCACGGTTGTGGTGCGGGCCTCCGGCCTGCGCACTACGGACGTCGCCGTTGTGGTGCGGGCCTCCGGCCTGCGCAGGATGGACGTCGCGGTTGTGGTGCGGGCCTCCGGCCTGCACCCGAGCCAGCGACCGGCCCGCGCGCGCGGTGAGGACCGCCGGTCGTAGCGGCGGCTACCAGCCGGCACGTATCGCCGACTTCCAGTCGGCGAGTTCGCCTTCTCGTGGCAAGCTCCAAATTTCGAAATCATCCGCCTTTCGCCGGCCGGTCCGACCGCGAGTAGAATCCCCCGTCCATGCGCCACAATCGCCCATC
>DASXUA010000688.1:0-20239 GCA_036505095.1 Phycisphaerae bacterium | reverse complement strand
TGATGCCGGCCGACATCACCGGGACTAACATCATCTACGAAGACGAGCACCACGGCCGGGTGTTCCGCTTTCAACCCGGGCCGATCTTCGCCAACCTCGTACTGGCCGACGAAATCAATCGCGCCACTCCGAAGACGCAATCGGCCATCCTCGAAGCCATGCAGGAGCAGAGCGTGACCGTCGGCGGCAAGACGCATGAGCTGGCCGGGCCGTTCTGCGTGCTCGCGACGCAGAACCCGATCGAGATGGAGGGCACGTATCCGCTGCCCGAAGCGCAGGTCGACCGCTTTTTCTTCAAGGTCGACGTCTTCCCGCAAGGCGAGGATGAGCTGCTCGGGATCATCGAACGGACCACCAGCGATGACGAGATCGCCATCCAGCCCGTGATCGAGCGCGAGGCGCTGCTGGCGATGCAGCACACGGTGCGACAGGTGCTGGTGGCCGAGTTCGTGCAGCGCTACGCGGCGCGCATCATCCTGGCCACACACGCCAATACACCCTACACGCCCGAGATGACGCGCCGCTATGTCCGCTTCGGCGTCAGCCCGCGCGGGGTGCAGGCCTTGGTGCTGGCCGGCAAGGTGCGGGCGCTTTTGGCCGGGCGCTTCAACGTGAGCTGCAACGACGTGCGGCAAGTAGTCCACCCGGCGCTGCGGCATCGCATGATTCGCAATTTCGAGGCCGAGGCCGAGGGCATCACGACGAACGCGATTCTCGATTCCATCCTCGCCAGCGTCCCCGAGCCGGCCGCCGCCGCGGCGTGAGGGTGCAGGAACGCATGTCCGCGCCGCTGTTCGACAAAGAATACCTCAAGAAGCTCGAGTACCTGGAACTCATCGCGCGGCGGCTGGTTTTCGGCCGCCAGCAGGCGCTGCGCGCCAGCGTCAAGAAAGGCGCCAGCATCGAGTTCAAGGATTTCCGCGAGTACACGCCCGGCGATGATCCACGCACCGTCGATTGGTCCGTCTACGCGCGCCTCGGCAATCTGGTCGTGAAACTATTCCGCCAGGAGGAGGAGCTTGATCTGTGGGTGCTGCTCGACTGCAGCGGCTCGATGAATTTCGGTGAGCCGCTGAAGTTCGATCACGCGCGGCGCATCGCCGGCGCGCTGGCCTATATCGGCATGGCCAACATGGATTCGGCCAGCGTGACGCCGTTTGCGGCCGACCTGCGGCCGGGCCGCGAACGCGCGCGGGGGCGCGGGCGGATCTTTGGGTTGCTCGATTTCCTTTCGGGACTCTCGGCCGAAGGCGAAACGAATCTCACGGCCGTCGCGCGCTCATTTGTCGCACGCGTGCGCCGGCCGGGATTGGTCGTGATTCTCTCCGACTTCTACGGCCTGCAGAATGCGCAGCGAGCCATCGACCAGCTTCGCTTTTTCAAACACGAGCTGTTCGTGATTCAGGTCGCCGCGCCGTGGGAGTTCGATCCGCCCATTCGCGGCGAGTTGCGGCTGGTGGATACGGAGACTCGAGCGCATGACGATCTGACGGTCACCGACGGCATGCTGAAGCGCTACCGTGCCGCGTTCGAGAAGCTCGGCGCGGACCTGCGCACGTACAGCCTGAAATACTCCATTGGGCACGCGCTGGCGCGCACCGCGGTGCCGTTCGATGAATTTCTGGTGGGCGTGCTGCAGCGCGGAGGGCTGGTGGCATGAACCTGCTGGCTCCCTGGGCGCTGTGGTTCGGGTTGGTCGGCGCGGCGGTCATCGCGCTGTATCTGCTAAAGATCAAGCGGCAGCGCCAGACCGTTCCGTCGCTGGAATTCTGGCAGGCGCTGGCCGGTCAGGTGCGGGCGCGCTCGCTGTTTCAGCGCTTAAAGCGCTGGGTTTCCCTCTTTTTGTGGCTGCTCATCGTGACCTGCCTGATGCTGGCGCTGGGCAATCCGGTGCTGACGCTCGGCAAAGTCAAGCCGCGCTCCATCGTTGTGATTCTCGACAACTCGGCCAGTATGCAGACGCTGGAGGACGCGGCCCAGGGAATAACACGCCTTAAGCAGGCGGTGGCGGCGCTGGACGAGATGCTCGCTCGGCGACCGGTGGACGACGAATGGATGCTGATCGACGCCGCGCGCCAGGCACGCGTGCTGGTCTCGTGGACGCGTGATCGGCGGTCAGTGCGCGATGCCGCCCGAAGTGTGCAGCCGCACCTGGGCTCCGCGGACCTATCCGCCGCGCGCGAGCTGGCGGCCGACCTGCTGGCCGACAAGCCGGAGCCGACAATCGTGGTTCTTTCGGACGGCGCCGCCGGCCAAGTGGATCTGCTCGCGGCCAAGGATTCGACACTTGTGCACTGGGCCATCGGGAAGGCTGACGACAATTTGGGCATTGCGCTGCTGCGCGTGCGGCCGCATCGCCAGCAGGCGGTGCATTACGCTCAGATTCGCGTGGTGAATGCCTGTTCGAACGAAGTCAGCTCACAGATCGTTTTCGAACTCGACGGCAGCACGACGGCCGTCGAGCCCTTCACAATTGCCGGCCGCGGCACGTGGGAGAAGACCGTGCCAGTGAACCGTCCCCAGGGCGGCGTGCTGCGGGCGTACATCGATCGGCCGGATGCGTTGGCCGCCGACAATGAGGCCTTCGCGATTCTGGAGCCGCTGCGGCCGGCGCGCGTGCGGCTGGTTTGCAGCCCGCGCGAGGCCTTCTTCTTCGAGCAGGCATTGCTGGCGATGGAGCCGCTGGTCGATCCTGAGGCCAGTCACACCCTCACGCTCGAGGAGTACGAGCGCGCCGGCAACGCGGGCGAGCCGGCCGACCTCACGATTTTCAATAATTCAGCGCCGAAGAACCTGCCGGCGTCCGGTGCGTTCATTTTCGTGAATGCGTGGCCGGCCGACTTGCCGGCGAGGATCACGGGCATCCTCGAACATCCCACGATCTCGATCGCCCGTCGTGACCATCCGCTGACACAGTATTTGTCGATGAATGTCGCGACCGTCACGCGCGCGGCCGAAGTGCTGTTGACCGAGCGCGCCACCATTCTGGCCGACTCGAATACTGGATCGCCGCTGATTTTTCTGGTGCAACAGCCTGATCGTATGTCACTGTGCTTGGCTTTTGACGTGCTGGAAACTGATCTGCCGTTCCGCAATGCCTTCCCGGTATTGCTGCGCAATGCGGTGGTGCATCTCGTTTCGCAGCAGCAGGCCTGGGTGCGGGACCAGTACGCTATCGGTGAACCGATTGAGTCGCTGCGGTCCCTGCCGGCCGGTTTGGAGCAAGTCGCCGCCGGGCGGCTCGAAAAGAACCAGCAGGTGCGCGAGACGACTTTGGACGTTCGCAACGGCGCGTTCCGTTACGACGACACGGCGGCCGCCGGCCCGCTGCGCTTTCGCATCGGCGAGGAAACGGCGTACGCGGCCGTAACTCTGAATGACGAAAACGAATCCCGCATCGCGCCGACAGGTGCGCGCGCCGCTGAAGATGCGGAGCGGCAACTCGCGCTCAGTGGCCGGCTGTTTTCCACGGTACCGTGGGTCGCGCTGGCGACGATCGCCGCCGCGCTGATCGGCCTGGAGTGGCTGACGTATCATTTTCGCTGGACCGAATGATCATGCGCTTCGAGGCCGCCTGGGTTTGGCTGATCGCGCTGCCCGTGCTGGTTTATCTGGCATGGCTGTCGCGCCGCAGCTATGCGCAGCTCGCTCCGGCGGCACGCTGGGCATCCCTGGCGCTGCGCAGTCTCGTCCTGCTGCTGCTGCTGGCGACGGTGTCGCGGCCCGCGTGGCTTAAGCCCTCGGCCACACAGCATCTCGTTTTTCTCCTCGATGTGTCGCAGAGCGTCTCCGGCGAGAATCTCGACGCTGCGCTCGAGCAAATCGATCGGCTGGCGCGCGAGGCTTTGAATAACCCCGGACGCGCGCGTCTGAGCCTGGCGGCTTTCGGCGAGTCAGCGGCGCTCCTGGTGCGCGGCGCGCGGCGCTGGGACGGCTTGTCGCCTGAGCTGCGCGAGAAGCTGGCCTACGCTCGTTCGCTGCCGGCGCTGTACGCCGAGCGCACAAAAGCGATTTCGAGCGGCGCGCGCCAGGACAGCGAAGAACTTGCACAACTGAGCCAGCGAATCTTGGAAGTTGAGAAGTTTCGTGACGCCGTGGCGGGAAGCGTCACGGACATCGAGCGCGCCCTGCGGCTGGCGCTGAACTGCGGATCGAGCGACGAGCGCCGCACGATCTACCTGCTGAGTGACGCGAATTTCAATCGCGGGCGCTGGCAGACGGCGTGGACGGCCGCGGAATCCAGCGGCACGAAGCTACACCTGATTGTGCTCGACAAGCCGACCCCGCCGGAGGTGGCCGCGGCCGATTTGCAGCTTCCGGCGAGTGTGCGCGTCGATCAGGGGTTCGCGGGCGAAGTGCGCATCGCCAGCACGGTCGAGACCTCGGCCGAGCTGCGCGTCTATGAAGACGGCTATCTGCAGCAGGCCACGCAGGTTCAGCTCCACGCGGGCCAGAATGTTTTCAAAACCGCCAGCCTGCATTGCCGCGAGAAGGGCTTTCACGCCATCGAGGTTTCAGTGAAGGCCGACCAGGACACGCAGCTCGCCAACAACCGCGTGCGCGCCCTGCTGGTGGTGCCGGGCGAGACGCGCGTGCTGTACGTGGACCGTGACATC
Source organism: Phycisphaerae bacterium (assembly GCA_036505095.1). Lineage (GTDB taxonomy): Bacteria > Planctomycetota > Phycisphaerae > UBA1845 > UBA1845 > DASXUA01. Next base: position 15,623 of record DASXUA010000688.1, on the reverse strand, counting down.
GATCAGATTCCGTATCTCAAGGGCGCGCTGGAGCTGGAGGGCATGCAGGTCGAGGCCCGTTCGGCGGCCGGCGTTCCGCAGAGCCTCTCGGAGTTGCTCAGCTTCGATGCGTTCATTCTCTGCAATGTGCCGGCCGATCGCCTCTCGATGCGCCAGATGCAGATGATCCGCACCTACGTGCAGGACTTCGGCGGCGGGTTCATCATGCTCGGCGGCGACGAGAGCTTCGGCCTAGGTGGCTACTACAACACGCCCATCGAAGAGATTCTGCCGGTCAAGATGCCGATCCAGAAGGATCTGCTGCGGCCCTCGCTGGCCATCATGCTGCTGATTGACAAGTCCGGCAGCATGGAAGGCGTCAAGATTCAGATCGCCAAGCGGGCCGCGATTGCCACGTCGGAAGCGATCAATCCGCGCGACCTGATCGGCGTGGTCGGCTTCGATTCCGAAGCGCGCGTGCTGCTGGAGCTGACGCCCGCGGCGGACCGTCAGACCATTAGCGGACACATCGCCGCGCTCGAGGCCGGTGGCGGCACGTTCCTGTATCCGGCTCTGCAGGAAGCGCATGAGCGCCTGGTCAATAGCAATGCCCGTCGCAAGCATGTCATCGTTCTGTCCGACGGGCAGACGCAGGGCTTCGGCTACGAGGAACTGGTAGGCAGTATGGCCGCGGATGGCATCAGCCTTTCCGCGGTGGGCATCGGCGACGGCGCGGACATGCGGCTGATGGAGTCCATCGCCAACGCAGGCGGCGGGCGGGCTTATTTCACGAACGACTTCAACACCATTCCCCAAATCTTCACGCGCGAAGCGTTGCGTGCCTCGCGCTCCATGCTGGTCGAGCGACTGGTGCAGCCCAGCGCGATCGCGCGCGACCCGGTCCTGGAGGAAATTGATACCGACGAGCTGCCGGCGCTGACTGGTTATGTTGCGACGACTCCCAAACCGGCTGCCAGCACGCTGATCGTGTCCGATTCCGGCGATCCGCTGCTGGCCAAGTGGCGCTATGGCCTGGGCCGCACGGCTGCCTTCACCTCCGAGCCCAAACCGCGCTGGGCCGAGGATTGGGTCGAGTGGGACGACTTCGCCAAGTTCTGGAGCCAACTCATCCGCGGCATCACCGGTCAGGACCTGGCACGCAAGCTGCACATCGAGACGGCCCATCGCCTCGACGGCGCCGAAGCAGTTTTGACCGCCGACGTGCGCGATGCGGCCGACAATTTCGCGGGCGGTCTGGAACTGGAGCTGACCGCGGTCGTTCCCGGTGGACTCACCCGCAGCCTGCCCGTCGCCAGCGTGGGTCCAGGTCTGTACGAAGCCCGTTTTCCCGAATTCAGATATAGCGCGGATCAGCAGTTCGTCTGGCGCGTCCGAACTCAAGATCAGCAACCGGCGATGGCTCGCCGCTCGGCGGCACCGACCGACGCTGCGGCGCGCGCCGCGGCGGGAACGAATAGAAACGGCATTGATCCGCAGCATGATGCGGACCCGGTGCCTGAGAATTCGCAGCCGCGCGAAGAGCCTGAGCAGACGCAACCTTACGGATTCGTTTACGCCTTCTCCCCCGAATTCGCGACGCTCGGTCCGTCTGCCGAAACCGTCGACCAGATTCGTTCCCGCGGCGCCGGCGAGGTCTTGTCGGTCGCGAACGCGCGAATCGCCTCCAGTGCTGCTCCTGCGAAACGCTGGATACCCCTGTGGTCCTATTTGCTCATCCTGGCCCTGCTGCTCGCTCCCGTCGATATTCTCATCCGGCGAATCGCGTAAAGGCCGCTATGCGCGCGGCCCCGCTTGCCAAGGTAACCTGTGGGGTGGATATAATGCGGTACGTCGCGCCAGCGGAGAAGAATCATGCCGATTCACGATTGGAGTCGCGCGGATCATGGTGTTTTTCACCACTTCCATCAGGCTTGGACAATCGAGATTGCCCATGCCCTGAATGGCGGAAAGCTGCCGCCCGACTACTTTGCCATGGCCGAGCAGGTCGTTAGCGGCCCGATCCCGGATGTCGTCACTCTTCAGCGGCGGCGGACACCTGCGGATCGAGGCGAACCTGCCGGTGGGGTAGCTGTGGAGAAAGCGCCGCCCCAAGCCCGCCACATCACCTCGGCAGAACCCGACCGCTATGCCCGCAAGGCCAACCGGATCGTGATTAGACACCGACTGGGCCGTGTCGTCGCGGTCATCGAGATTGCCTCGCCGGGCAACAAGTGCAGTTCGCACGCGCTGCGCTCCTTCACCGAGCGGGCCGCCGAGCTTCTGCGTCAGGAAATCAGCCTGCTGATTGTGGACCTGTTCCCGCCCGCGCCGCGCGATCCACAGGGCATTCACAAGGCCATCTGGGACGAGTTCGCCGACCAGCCGTTCGAACTGCCAGCGGATAAGCCGCTGACCGTCGCCGCTTATTGTGCCGGCGAGACCAAGACCGCGACGTCGAACCCGTGGCGGTCGGCGACTTTTTGCCCGAGTCACCCATTTTTCTCGACGAGCACACCTACGTCCTCGTTCCGCTCGAGTCCACCTATCAGACGACCTGGGACAAGTGTCCGGGCCCCTTGCGGGAGGCGGTAGAGAACCCCGGCGCCTAAGGCTTACTAATACTACCGACGGCGCCGCTGACGCTCGAAACGCAAATGGCGCCTTCGGCCGCAGCGATAAACTACCAACGGCCGATCAGATTCGCAGTTCAGCACTTCAGCCTTTGAATCAGTACGTCGCCCTGCTCGCGCGCTTCGATCCGGATTTCGTGCTGCCAAACGAGTGACATTCCGAGCAGCGGCTCGGCGTCCATCGAGTCGATCGCCACGTCGCGCGGCTGCCCGTCCCAAATGACTGTCGCCGCATCTACGTCGAAGATGCTGTGACTCCCGTCCGCCAGCGCGGCGCGACCGCGCCGAAGCCAGTTCAGGCCAAGCGCCGCAATCGTGGCGGACGGCAACGTCAGCCAGCCGTTGAATCCGGTGTCGAGCAGAGCCCTCACGCTAAGGACTTGGCCAGCAGAACCAACAACGTCCAATTCAATGAGCGCCTCGCGCGTCGGCGTGACAGTTCCGGTGATCATCGGCGCGCCGCCGGTCCGCCGCGACCATATCGCCGCACACACGAGCGTCCAACTCGCACGATCCAGATCTGGGCGCCGGGGTGGCGCGCTGCAAGACGTTGGCATGCGGCGATTTCATCCGGGTCCACTTCCCAGTCGCCGCTCTCGATGTCTATCGCGACGATTTCATCCTGGTGTGCCGGCTCGACCAGTCCCCGGATACGGTTATAGTGCTCGTCGCCGCGCCGGGCGAATTCCTCTTTGCTGTATTTGGGCTGGCTGAGTGGCATAACTTCGAACTCTCTGACCAGAGCATTCTACCTCGAACATGCGCTCAACACAACGCGATCCGGCGGGCCGAGCGCAGGCGAAGGGCCTGATGCGCGCGAGATCATTCGCAGGTCTTCACCATTCAATATCAGCCGCCGCCGCTTTGCTGCTGACCGGCTGCAGCGTGGCGAGCCGCCACGATGTGGTTGTTTATGGCGGCACCTCCGCGGGCGTCATCGCGGCGGTCAAGGTCGCGCGGTTGGGCAAGTCGGCTGTGCTGATTGAGCCGGGCCGGCATCTGGGCGGCATGAGTTCCAGCGGCTTGGGCGCCACCGACATCGGCAACAAACAGGCCATTGGCGGGATGGCGCGCGAGTTCTACGCCCGAGTCGGCCGCGTCTATGGGAAGGACGAGGCCTGGACGTTCGAGCCGCATGTTGCCGAGCAGGTCTTCAACGATGTGGTGCGCGCGGCGCATGTGCCGGTCATTTTCGGGGAGCGACTCGACCTGCGGCAGGGCGTCGTCAAGCGCGGCGCGGCCATCACTGAAATCCGCATGGAATCCGGCCGCCGCTTCGCCGCGCGCGTCTTCATCGACGCGACCTACGAAGGCGACTTGATGGCGAAGGCCGGCGTCAGTTATCGCATCGGCCGTGAGAGCAGCGCGGACTACGGAGAGTCGCTCAATGGCGTGCAGACGGTCGAGGCCACGCATCACCAATTCACAGCACCGGTTGATCCCTACGTGACTCCCGGCGACACGGCCAGCGGTTTGTTGCCTGGGATTGATCCCGCCGGCCCGGGCGCGGAGGGCTCTGGAGATCGACGCGTGCAGGCCTACTGCTTCCGGCTCTGCACCACCGATGTGCCCGAGAACCGTCGGCCCTGGGAAAAACCGGGCGACTATGATCCTCAGGCGTACGAACTGCTGCTTCGCAACTTCGAAGCGGGCGAGCACGCCGTCCCCTGGCATCGGGTGCTGCTGCCCAATCGCAAGACCGACACCAACAACAACCGCGCTGTCTCGACGGATTTCATCGGCGCGACTTACGCCTATCCTGACGGCGACTACGCTACGCGCGAGCGCGTCCTTGGCGCGCATCGTTCGTATCAGTCGGGGCTGCTCTGGACGTTAGCCAACAACCCGCGCGTGCCCGAAGCGCTCCGGAAAGAATTTCAGACGTGGGGCCTGGCGCGCGACGAGTTCGTCGAAAACGACAACTGGCCGTATGCGCTCTACGTGCGCGAGGCGCGGCGCATGCTCGGCGAGTACGTGATGACACAGCACGATTGCGAGGGCCGGCAGGTCGTACCCGATTCGATCGGCCTGGCCGCCTATACGATGGACTCGCACAATGTGCAGCGCTACGTCGATGCCAGCGGTCACGCGCGCAACGAGGGCGACGTGCAGGTTGGCGGATTTCCGCCCTATCCGATCGCCTATCGCGCCATCACGCCGCGCCGTAGCGAGTGCACCAACCTGCTCGTGCCGGTATGCTTGTCGGCGACGCATATCGCCTTCGGCTCCATCCGCATGGAACCCGTGTTTATGGTCCTGGGCGAATCCGCCGCGGCGGCCGCGGTATTAGCCAGCGATGAGAACTGCCAAGTCCAAGGCCTCGATTATGAGCGGCTTCATGCGCAACTCAGCAGCGCGGGGCAGATTCTCGGCGGAAGCTGATTCGTGCGGCGCGCATCCTAAAGCGGGGGTCCGATATCACCGAAAATGCCTTCAGGGACGCGGCGCGCCCCGCGGTCTTGCCGCTTTCGCAGCCGGCCGCGAGGCGTCTGGCGCGCGGGCTTTCCTGATTATCTCCGTGCGCGAACGGTGCGATGCCGAGCACTCGCGGCTATCCTGAATTCTTAGCGGCTCCGGCGATGCTGGTGGTCGGCCTGTTTGTCAGTGCCGTCGCCGGGCGCGCGGTCGACTCGGCCGCCGGCGCGCGATTGGGCTGGCTGGTCTTCGGGGCCGGCGCGAGCGTCAGCCTGCTGCTGTTCAGCTTCATGGTCTCGTTGCTGCGCGTCAAGGCCCGCGCGCTGGCGCTGGCGGCCGACCAACGGCGCTCGGCCGAGCTGGTACGAGACCTCTACAACCACGCGCCCTGCGGCTATCACTCGCTCGACAAACGCGGCGTCTTCGTCGCGGTCAACGACACGGAACTCAAATGGCTCGGTTACGCGCGCGAAGAGTTGGTCGGGAAGCCGTTCAGCGCGGTCATTGCCCCTGAATGTCGCGCAGCCTTTGACGAATACTTCCCGCGCCTCAAGGAGTGCGGCGCGGTTCGAGACCTCGAGTTCACCATGGTGCGCAAGGATGGATCGACCTTCGACGTGTTGCTGAACGCGACGGCCGTTACTGATCCGCACGGGTATTTCATCGCCAGCCGCTCCAGCGTCTTTGACATCACGTCGCGCAAACGCGCCGAGGCGGCCCTGCAATGCGCCAGTGACGAATTGCGGCACGCCAAGGAAGCCGCCGAAGCTGCCAACCGCGCCAAGAGCGAGTTTCTGGCGCACATGAGTCACGAGCTGCGCACGCCGCTCAACGGCGTGATCGGGATGGCCGAGTTGCTGCTCGGCACCCAACTTGACCCCCAGCAGCAGCGCTATGCCTGGCAGGCCAAGTCATCGGCCGACAGCCTCCTCAGCCTCATCAACGACATTCTCGACTTCTCCAAAATAGAGGCTGGCAAGCTCGAACTGGAGCGCGTCGCCTTCGACCTGCGTTACGCGGTCGAAAGCGTGGCGGCCGCGCTGGCGTCGCGCGCCGAAGCCGCAGGTCTGGAGCTGACCGCCGCGGTGCATCCGGAAGTTCCGCCGCTGGTCAGCGGCGATTCGGGCCGCCTGCAGCAGGTGCTGCTCAATCTGACCGGCAACGCCCTCAAATTCACCGATAGTGGCGAGGTCGCCATCCGCGCCACGCTCGAATCCGAAGACCAGGAAACCGCCACCGTGCGTTTCACCGTCAACGACACGGGCATCGGCATTCCGCCTGATCGGCGCTGCCGGCTGTTTGAGTCCTTTTCGCAGGTCGACAGCTCCACCACGCGCCGCTACGGCGGCACGGGCCTCGGACTGGTCATCTGCAAGCGTCTGGTCACGCTGATGGGGGGCGAGATCGGAGTGGAGACCGAAGTGGGCCGCGGATCGACGTTCTGGTTCACGGTACGGCTCGCCAAGCAGCCGACCGACGCGCAGACGCGGCTGATCCCGGCCGATCTGCGCCACATGCGCCTGCTGGTCGTCGATGACAGCGCCGGCAATCGGCGCCTGCTGCATGAGCAGCTCACGAGTTGGGGCTTGTCGACCGAGACGGCCGATGATGGGCAGCAGGCGCGGGAGCTTCTGCGGGCCGGCTCGAGCGCTGGTGAACCCTTCGGCTTGGCGATCATCGACCTGCAGATGCCGGGCATGGATGGGCTGCAGACGGCGCAGGCCATTAAGGCCGACCCGCTGATCCAATCGACCGTGCTGGTGCTGCTGACGCCTGTGCAGACGCCCTGCGATCCCAAGCGGCTGACGGCGATTGGCTTCTCCGGCTGCATGAGCAAGCCGGTGCGTCAATCGCAATTGCTCGACGCGCTCGTGGAAGCTCTGGCCTGTGCCCGCGCTCCATTGCCGCATTGGATCGATCCGGCGAGCTTGGTGGCCGACACTCCGCACGGCCGCCCGCGCGCGAGATCACGCTACGCTCGTATCCTGATCGTGGAGGATCATGAGATCAGCCGCGAGGTGGCGACCACGATTCTGTGCCGCGCCGGTTACGAATTCGACTGCGCCGTTAATGGAAAGCTCGCGGTCGAGGCCGCGCGCAGCCGGCATTACGATCTGATCTTGATGGACTGCCAGATGCCGGAAATGGACGGCTTCGCCGCGACGCGCGCGATTCGCCAGGCCGAACAGGAAGGCGCGGCCGCGCGCCGCGGCGGCCGGATTCCGATCATCGCTCTGACGGCCAATGCCATCAGCGGCGACCGCGAGCGCTGTCTGCAAGCCGGCATGAACGACTACCTCAGCAAGCCGCTCGATCCGGCCCGGCTGATCGCGTTGATCGACTCGCACCTCAGCGCCAGCCGGTCGCGCGCCCAGTCTGACGCCTCGCCAGCGCTCACACCGCAGCCAACCGCCGCCGACGCGCCGCCGTTCGATGCCGTGGACCTGCTGAATCGCTGGGGCGATGATCCGAAGATCGTGGCCGATCTGATCGGCAGCTTTCACCAAAGTGCTCCGGCCGATTTGGAGCGGCTCGCGCAGAGTATCGCCGCCGGTGACGCGGAAACCACCGCGAACATCGCGCATCTGTTGAACGGCGCCGCGGGTTACCTCTCGGCCCCGCGCATGCGCGCCGTGGCATCGGCTCTGGAAGAAATGGCGCGCGCCCGCGCGCTCGAACACGCCGGCGCCAACCTGCAAGAGCTGCGCGCCGAGGTCGAGCGTTTTCTGCAAGCCAGCGCGTCCCTGCTGCACAGCAGCGCGCCGGATGCAGTCGAGGTCAGCCGGCAGTGATCCCCGGTGCCCCAAACCTACATCAGGGCTGAGCCCGGTTGGATATCTTCGAAGAACTCCGCGACTCGGCATGAAAAACCGGGCAGGATCGTTTCCTCACGGACGATCTCAGCGCCGCGAAGGATGGTGGGCTGTGGACTGCCGCCGTAGAGATGGATCGTCTCGGCCCTGGGATCAATGATCCAGACGCGATCAACTCCCATTCCGAGAACTCGGCCACCTTGTCGAGCATCACGTTCCAGCCCTGGCCTTTGCCAAGGACTTCGACTACGAGATTCGGGGGCACTTCACTGAACCCAGGCGGCTCGCGCCCGGCGGGCAGCCGCTGGAAGGAGAAGTAGGCCACGTCCGCGCCGCGGACCGTGTCCGGTCCGCGCTCGGTGATCAAGCCCGTCTCATTGGTCACGGCGCGGCCCAGGCCCGACTGGCGTGCCCATGACTCGAGCAGGAAGAAAGCCGTACCACTGATGCGTCCAGGCCTGTATCCGCCCGGCATAAGCTCGATCACCTCGCCGCGCACGAGTTCGCGCAGTGGAACATCCATGTACTGCTTAGCAAACTGCTCAGCCGTTAAGCGTGCCGTGATCGTCGACATAGCGCCGCAAAACAGCTACGCCATGGGCGTGCTGTTGTTCAGGTTGCTCTGATAGATCGAGCCGTCCAGGAAGCCTTCCAGCTTGCGAGCGCGGACCGGGTGCTGCAGCTTGCGGATGGCTTTGGCCTCGACCTGGCGGACGCGCTCGCGGGTCACCTTGAAGATCTTGCCGACTTCTTCGAGCGTGTAGGTATAGCCGTCGCCGATGCCGTAGCGCAGCTTGATGATCTCGCGCTCGCGGTAGGTCAGCGTCTTGAGCACTTCCTCGATGCGGTCCTTGAGCATCTCGGACCCGGCCGTCTGCACCGGCGACTCGACGCTGTCGTCTTCGATGAAATCGCCGAAATAGCTGTCTTCGCTCTCGCCGACCGGGCGATCCAGCGAGATCGGGTGGCGCGAAATCTTCAGCACGCGCCGCGCCTCGGTCACCGGCATCTTGGCGCGCTCCGCAATCTCGGTGATGGTCGGCTCGCGGCCCAGCTCCTGCAGGAGCATTTTGGAGATGTTCCGCAGGCGGCTCATGGTCTCGATCATGTGGACCGGGATGCGGATGGTACGGGCGTGGTCGGCGATGGCGCGCGTGATGGCCTGGCGAATCCACCAAGTTGCATACGTGCTGAACTTGTAGCCGCGTTTGTACTCGTACTTGTCGACCGCGCGCATCAGACCGGTGTTGCCTTCCTGAATGATGTCGAGGAACGATAGCCCGCGGTTACGATATTTCTTGGCGATCGACACGACCAGCCGCAGGTTGCCGCCGGAGAGTTTGCGCTTGGCGTCTTCGTATTCGCTGAAGACGCGCTGGATGTGCGTGAGCCGCTCGCCCAGCGGGCCGCTCTTCTCCAGCGTGAGGCGCTCGAAGCCCTTCAACTCTTCCTTCATGGCCAGCAGGTCTTCAGCCGGCAGCGTCGGACGCTTGTCCTCGGCCGCCATGCGCCGTTCCAGCTCGCGCATCTTGCGATGCACGTTGATCAGCTTGCGCATCAGCGGCTGCACGCGGCTGGTGCGTAGCGACAACTCTTCGAGCAGCTTCGAAATCTTGCGGCGCCGCTGCTGAATGTGCCGCGTGATCTCGCGGCGCACCACGGCCGGGACGCGCGGCTCGTTCAGCTTGAGCCAGTCTTCCTCATTCTTGACCAGCAGCTTGCGCACCGTCTCCAGGTTGCTCGGCAGGCGCGCGATGATCTTGGCCTTGGCCATCGACTCGGAGGTCGAAATCTTCATCGTGCGGTCGAACGGCAGCCGGCCATCCTGGACCTGCTCGAGAATCTTGACCGCCTCCGACGCGCAGTAGTCGTTCTCCAGGACCTTCTGCCGGAAGACCATGCGGGTCAGCTCGATCTTCTTGGCCAGACGGATTTCCTCGGGCCGCGTCAGCAGCGGGATTTCGCCCATCTGGGTGAGGTACATGCGCACCGGGTCATCAATGCGCCGGCTGCTGGGCTCATCGACCAGTTCTTCCTCTTTGGGGAGATTCTTGGCCTGCTCCAGGGCCTGCGTCAGCGCTGCGCGCACGCTCTTGCCGCTGACCTGCGAGGCTTCGATGCGGGTGGCCTCGATCTCATCGATCATCTCGATCCCGTGCTCCTCGAGGCGCATCAGGATTAATTCGAGCTTGTCGGGTGAAATGGCCTCGTCGGGCAGAGATTCGTTCATCTCTTCCCAGGTGAGGTAGCCGCGCTTCTTGCCGCGCTCCAGAAGGCTCGTCAGCGAGGCCTCGATGGGGTCGATTACGTTCTCAGTTTCGGTGGTGACCAACGCAATTACTCCTGATAATGCCTGTCGCGGGCCGGGTGCGACCCTTAGGGTCGAATCGTCCCCGCCGCCCATCCACGACTGACGAACTTATGCTGCTGGCACGCAGCTTGCACTGTCTCAAGAGTCTGCCGACAGTCCGCGGGGTGTTCCCCGAGCTGCCGGGCGGCGAAGCGCGCCTGGCGCTGGACCGTAAACTCTTCGAGGCGCCGCACGACCCCTTCGAGGGTCGCGCCGACGGCGACGCCTTGGCGCTCAGCCCACAGGGCCAGATCCGTCGCCAGCGCGACATCCTCGGGATCGTGCAGTTCGTCAATCAGTTCCGTGATGGCGAACTCGCCGACCTGTTCGGCCAGATCGCCCGTGCGCGTCGCGACCCGTCGCAAACGCTCATCCTCGATTAATCCGGTGTCGAACACCGGCTTCACTTGCGGCCAGAGTGCCGGCTCGCTGAGCAGCAGCGCGACGGCAATCCGCAGGTGGATTTCCTCGGCACTGGCGGGTGCTTCGCGGGAAACAATCGTTCCCACCGAGCGCTCCGGCCGGCTAGCGCCTGGCGATGTCGTCCGGCCCGATGCCGCCTCTTCGAACTGCCGATGCACCTCCTCGGGACGGAGGCCCAACAGCCTGGCGACCTGATTGCCGATCAGTCCTTTCTGAATGGCGTCCACCGCCCCAGCACGGAAATGCGCGGCGATCCACCGCAAGAATTCCACCGTGGCGGCCCAGCGATCCCGAATATTTCCACCCCCTCCAGATTGCGCCAGAAGCTGACGCCATCTGAATCCTAGCGCATCCTCCGCTGAATTCAACAGATTGATAAATTCTTCTGGGGCATGAGTTTGCAGAAAATCGGCCGGATCTTTTTCGCCGACGCGTGCGATTCGGATGTCAAGTCCGTATTTTACTGTTACAGCGACAGCGCGGTCGGCGGCCCGGACACCGGCTGCATCTGAATCGAAGACCAGCACGATCTGGCCGCAATAACGCCGTAATATGTCAGCGTGCTGTTCGGTCATCGCCGTACCCATGGTGGCGACGGTTTCCCGAACGCCCGCCTGATGAGCGGCCACGCAGTCGAAGTACCCCTCGACCACCACCACACGGCCGGTTGCCTCGATTGCCTGGCGAGCGAGGTCCAGCCCAAAGAGGCAGCGGCTCTTGTCGAACAAAGCGGACTGAGCGGTATTCAGATATTTGGCCGGGCTATCGTCCAGTGCCCGCCCCCCGAACCCCACGCAGCGCCCCATGGTGTCGCGGATTGGAAAAATAAGCCGAGTGCGGAAGGCGTCGTATGCTTCGCCACTTTCACCCTGCTTGGTTAACCCGGCGGCCGCCAGCAGCCGGCCATCAATGCCAGCCGCTTTGGCAGCGCGACTGATTTGATGGCTGTCCGGAACAGCCAAGCCAATTTTGAAAGCCTCGGCGGTCTGCGCGGAGATGGCTCTTCCCGTGACATACGCACGCGCGGCCGCTCCCTTGCGATCGTCGAGGTATTGCCGGCGGTAAAACTCGGCCGCCCAAGCATTGACCCTCGCCAGATCGGAGCGCGAAATCTCGCTCACGCCGCTGCTCGACCGGCGAACAGTCAGCTCGATGCCCGCTCGGTCGGCGAGAATGCGCAGGGCCTCGCGGAAATCGACCTTCTCGCGCAGTTGCACAAAGGTGAATATGTCGCCGCCGGCACCGCACCCGAAACACTTGAAGATGCCTTTAGCCGGCGAAACGTGAAAAGAGGGGGTCTTCTCCTGATGAAATGGGCAAAGTCCGGCCAAGTCGCGGCCAGCGCGCTTGAGCGCGACGTGCTCCCCCACGAGGTCGGCCAAGTCGACGGCCTGACGCAGCCGCTCTTTTGTGTCGTCAAATTCTTGCAAGTAGACCTAGCACCCGCACAAACGGTCCGCACCACCGCGCGTGGCGTGTAACGCTGCACAACGAGTCGGGGCTGCCAGTAGGAACGGACACCTACGAAGTAGGCGGCCCACGCTAAAGTCCTTAGACCCTTAAGTATAACACGGGTTTGAGAATCGGCAAATCGATAGGGGAAATTGTCCAGAACGCCCAGGCTGTTGATAATGCCGGTTGGTTCCTGGTCAGCGCTGTGCCGGCGCCGCACGGCTTCAGGCTCGGTGCATGCAACGCGCCCGGGAGGGCTCGAACCTCCAACCTACAGATTCGAAGTCTGCCACTCTATCCAATTGAGCTACGGGCGCTGTCCGGTCGCCTCAAGGATACCTTGATCGACCGCGCTGCCGGATTATATCAGCCGGCCGTTCGTGAACCAGAGCATGCTTGGGTGAGCGCCGGCCTCGAAACACGCAGCGGCAGTCAACGGCTGTTGCGGGCGGCTCAGTGGGGCTTGTGCTCCATGCGGCGGCCTGCTAGTCTGAGCGCGTGGCGCCAAGGCTCGCACCGTGAGCCAGCGGCTGCAAGTTACGAGAATGGGCAGAGCGATCGAGGCGCGTCGATCGGCAACTTGCCCGGGAAGAAAAAGGAGAATTTCATGTTCAAATCCAGGTGGTTAGGACCGCTCTGTTCTCTGTTAGCGTGTAGTGCGATCGCCGTGCTGATCACCGGGTGCCCCCCAGGAACCCCCGGAACCGGGAACGGCAACGGCGTGGCTAATGCCAATGTCAACCGTAATGCGGCGAATGCGAACGGGAACGCTAACGTCAACGGAACCGCGAACGGCAACGGCAACGTCAATCAAAACGCCAACGGCGGCTGCCCGACGGGTACGGCCGCGGCTGGCATGACGCTATTCACGATGGGCCGCGCCAACATCACGACCTGCACGACATGCCATAATGCCAACGGCGTCGGCGGGCCGGTGGCGACCAACGCCGATGTACGGAACTTTACCACCTGCACGGCCGTCCAGACGCGCATGATGGAGGTTTCCGCCCACAGCGGCTTCGTCGCGAACATCACGACGCAGGACTTTGCCGATCTGGCGGCGTTCTTTGATTCGCTGACGCCCTGATCGGGCCTGCGGGGCTACGGAGGTGGGCCCGCAACACCGTCGAAGCGCTTCAACAGTGTTTGGGTAGACTCACAACGGGGAGCCGGAGCAATCCGGCTTCCCGTTTTGCTTGATCGTCGATGCCTTCGCCGCCCATCACCCTGACCACCGATTTCGGCACGCGCGATCACTACGTGGCGGTGATGAAGGGCGTTATCGCCCAACTCGCGCCGCAGGTGACGGTCGTCGATGTCACGCACGAGATCGAGCCGCAGAATCTCGTGCAGGCGGCGTTTGTGCTGCGGCAGGTGCTGCCGTGGTTCCCGCGCGGCACGGTGCACGTGGTTGTGGTGGACCCGACGGTCGGCTCCGCGCGACGGATTCTGGCCGGGCGCTACGCCGGGCAGATCGTCCTGGTTCCCGACAATGGCATCATCAGCCTGGTGCATCGCGACTTCCGCGTCGAAGACCTGCGGCTGGTCGAGGACCAGCGTCACTTTCTGCCGTCCATCTCGGCGACGTTTCACGGCCGGGACATCTTTGCGCCCGTGGCGGCCCGGCTGGCGAGCGGACTGTCGCTCGATCGTCTCGGCCCGCAAGCAGCGGAGGTGACTGTCTGGCGCGTCGCACGCCCCACGATTTCGGAAGATTATGTTCTGCGGGGGCAGATCATCCACACCGACCGTTTCGGAAACCTCATCACCAACATCGCGCGCTCGGACCTCGTCACGACCTACAAGCATCGCCGCGATGTCCAGATATATCTGGGCGCGATCTGCATCGGACCGATCCGCACCAGCTTTCACGAGGTCGCAGCGGGAGAGCCACTGGCGCTGATTGGCAGCATGGAACTGCTGGAGATCGCCATCAATCAGGGCAGCGCGGCCACTCATTTCCAGCCCGCTCCGCAGCTCGAAGTCATCGTGCGCTGAGCGCGTCTGTGGCGGCGGGTGGCATGCTTTCACTCGAAGCGGGTAAGCATGCTTAGCGCCGAACATGGCTACCCGGCTAAAGCCGTGAAGCCATGCCACCTCGCTGGACCCTCAGGGCGGAGGGAATTCGTATACCGTCAGTGCTTCGATACAGTCGCCTTTGCGCTTGATCTCGAACGTGTGGCGGACGGGGGGTGCGAACCGCGCACGGATCGTGGCCAGATAAGCCGCCCATTGATCGTCGGGGAAGCCGACTTTACAGCCGCTATAGGCCATCAGCCATAGCTTGGCGCCGGGCTGGGGTTGAATGGATTCGGGCGGCGGCGCCCATTGGACGGGGACGCGCGCGAAACGCAGTACGTCGAAGACAAACTGTGCACCGATACCGTGCCAATCGCCCAGCCAGGGGGCATAAGGCACCGGGACCGTCGCGTTGAAAATGACCCAGCGATCCTGCGGGCCGGTCGAGTCGACCAGCGTCTTGACAGCCGCGCGGCTGCGCGCCACCGGACCGGACTTGTAGGGCTGAAGCAGGTCGATCGCCATGCCGCCGACCGCGAACAGGCAGAAGACGATCGCCGCGACGCGCAGTCCGGCGCGGCGCCACTGCCCCTTCAGGAAGCGTTGCAGCAGCACCCACAGGCCCAACCCGGCCAGCAGGCAGAACGCCGGTGCCAGGTAAAGCGATGTGCGGGCCGAGTCGCCGTAGGGATAGGCCTTCAGGCCAGCCGCGATGAGTGCAAACGGCAGGGGTCCCAATAGGAGTAAGAGCAACTCGCGCCGCGTATGCCACAAGCGCACCGCACCGATGACCACCAGCAGCGCCGTGATGATGCTGCCCGGCGGCTGTCCGCCCTGCGGATAGGCCAGCATGTTTCCCGTGTGCACCGCCAGGAACCAGACGAACAGCTTGAGCGGCGCCGTCAGCGGCGGAAAAGCGCGCGCCCAGGTCTCGGTCAGCAGCGACGCCGCCTGCGCATGGGGCCGAGCATAAATGATATACATAGCCAGAAAGCTGCCGATCACCACCAAGCCGTACAGCGCCGTCGCGAGCGTCAGGCGCGCGGCAAATCGCTCGTGCATCGCCAATAGAACCAGCAGCAGCCCGATCGCGCCGAGAACAAATACGCTGGGATAGGAGCACCACGGCGCGGCCGCGCCCAGAAGGACAAGCACGATCCAGCGCGAGATGGAGCGCGGGCGCTGATACACGCTCCAGGCGGACGCGCTGAGCACGAGTCCGATCAACAGGTCGGTGGCGTAGGCCTTCACTTCGGCCGCGTGCCGCACCGGATAGTACGAAGCCGCAAAGAACGCCAGCGCCAGCAGCGCCGCCCGCCGGTCGAGGACCGCGAAAGCAAAGCGCCAGAAGACCAGCAGTGCGATGATCCCGGCGACGAACGCGACCAGATGCAGCGACCATTCGGAGAGTCCCAGCATGCGGCTGACGGCCAGCTCGGCCCACATGTAACCCAGCGGCACAATCTGGCCATATTCAAGCGGTTTGATCATCCCGGCGAAGTCGCGCGTGACGAAGTTGACCGCGACGAACGCCTCATCGCC
>DASXUA010000687.1:0-3909 GCA_036505095.1 Phycisphaerae bacterium | reverse complement strand
CGGGAGCGGGACCATCATGGTCGTGCAGGATGCGCAGAACTTCTTCGATGGCTTCGGCATCCCGATCGGCGGCACGAACCTGCCGGATGCCAACGGCGACGGCCTGCTGGATGGAGATGTCATCCAACTGCAAGGCCAGGTTCAGACCGCGCGCATCGTCAGCGTCAACTACGCCACGAACACGCTCACGCTGGCAACGCCGCTGACATGGATATCGGGGCAGAATGTCAGTCTGGCCTACCAGGGGGCCGCGCCGGATATCGGCGCGGCGGAGTTCGGCGCACCCTGAGTTTCAGAACGGCCGCGCGCGCATGGTGCAGGCCATGATGGCCTTCGCAGTATGCAGGCGGTTCTCAGCTTCATGGAAAACCACCGACTGCGGCCCATCAATGACGCCATTGGTGACTTCCCCGCCGCGGTCAGCCGGCAGGCAATGCATGTAGATGGCGTGCGGCTTGGCCAGCTTCATCCGCCGCTCGTCACAGATCCAGTTCGTATACTTGGCATTCATGGCCAGGCACGCGCGCTCGATTTCGGTCATGCGCGCCTCCGTCTTTGCATCGCGCCGCTGAATCATCAGGTCATACGCTCCCCAGCTCTTGGGATACACGACGTCGGCGTCGGCGAACGCGGCATCCATGTCGTTGGTGACCTGGAACTTGACGCGGGCCTGGGCGGCGTTGCGGCGCGCGATTTCCAGCGTACGCTCCATCAGCCGATATTCCGGTGGATGCGCAAGCGTCACATCCATTCCGCAGCGGGTCATCAGCATAATCAAGCCCTGTGGAACCGAGAGCGGCTTGGCATAGGACGGTGAGTAGGCCCAACTCACGGTAATCTTTCGCCCGCGCAGATCTTTGCCGAACTTCTCGCGGATGGTCATCAGGTCTGCCAGAGTTTGCGTGGGATGATCGACGTCGCACTGCATGTTGATGACCGGCACGTCCGTCGCCTCCGCCACCGCGCGCATATAAGAATTGCCCGCGCCGATAATCAGATCATGCCGGATCGCGATCGCATGGCCCATGCTTCCCAGAATTTTTCCGGTGTCGTAAGCCGTCTCGCCGTGACTGATCTGTGACACGGCACTGTCAAGAAAATGCGCGTGCGCGCCGAGTTGCGTGGCGCCGGCCTCGAAAGCGTTGCGCGTGCGCGTCGATTTGTCGAAGAACAGCAGGAAAATCGTCTGATGTGGCAGCCGGATCGTGGGCTGCCCGCCGTGAAATGCGGCCTTCAACTCCGCGGCCCTATCGAGCAGATGCTCGATTTCCTTCACTGAGAAATCCTGCGTCTCGATGTAATCCCGTCCCTTCAAGTCAACCACGACTAATCTCCTTCTCGGTCAAGTTGACGCTGAGACGCTGAGAATCTGAGAGAGTTATTCATTTCCTCTGCGCTCACAGCGTCTCAGCGTCCCTTCTTCCGCTCGCAGTACATCTGGGGATACATCGCGTAAAATGCCGCGCACTTTACCACGTGGTCGATGGGTACGCAGTCGTTAACCGTGTGGGCGGTCTCCTCGGCCGCCGGACCGAAACCGACACAGGGAATCCCGAACATGCCGGCGATCGAGACCGCATTGGTGCTGAACGTCCAACGGCCGACTTTGGGCTTCTTGTTGAACAACGCGCGATACACATCGACCGCTGCCTGGACCGGCGGCGCGCCTTCCGCCTGGCACCACATCGGAAAATAGCTCTCGGTCTGGTACACCAACCCGGTGTAGCTCGGCTTGCTGTAGCGCACCAGCTCGACTTTGGCCGGCACGCCGGCGCGCTTTACCGCCGCGCGCACCTCCCGCAGCGCCAAGGCTTTCGTCTCACCTACGGTCAGCCGCCGATCGAGTTGAATATACGCCCCACCGGGCACGGCGCAGCGGCTGGGCGTCTGGCATTCTACGTAGGAAACCGTAACCGTGCCGTTGCCGAGGAATTCATTCTTCTTGAGCCGCTTGTGCAGCTTCTCGATCTGCGGAATGATCTTGGCGATCTTATACACGGCGTTATCGCCCTTCTCCGGCATGGAGCCGTGGCAGGAGCGCCCGCGCGTCGTAATGCCAATCTCCATTCGCCCGCGCTGCCCACGCAGGATCCGGCAATTGGTCGAATCGGTGACCACCACGCATTCGGGACGAATCTTGTCCTCGTTTACGATGTACTGCCAGCATAATCCGTCGCAGTCTTCCTCCGTTACGGTAAAGGTCAGCAGCAACGTCCAGTCATGGCCACCCAGGTCCATGTCGCGGATCAGTCGTCCAGCGTAGATCATCGCCGGCACAGCCCCTTTCTGATCACCCGCGCCGCGGCCCCAAACAGTACCGTTGGTCAGCTTGCCTTGATACGGATCGTGCTCCCATTCGCTGGGGTTGCCGATGCCGACCGTGTCGACGTGCGCGTCGATCGCGATCAGCCGCGGTCCGCTGCCCAGCCGCACGAGCAAATTTCCGAACGGATCGGTGCGGACATCGTCGAACGCGCCGCTCTGCTCGGCCTCCTGGCGGATACGTTCGATCACGTGGCCCTCTTGACCGCTTTCCGATGGGATGGCGACGATTTCCCGCAGAAACCGCACTATCTCGCTTTCGTAGCCTTTGGCCCGCGCCAGCACACCGGGATAATCGAGCATGTCCGCCTCCAGCGTGCGGCCGTCGCCGCACGAAAGGCGGGAACTTATCAAGCTTGCGGCGGCGGCTCAAGACCCACGCGCCGATGCGGCCCGCTTGCCGTAAGGCTTTGGCTCCCTGACAATAGCCGCTGTAGATGACGGGCATTCAAGGTGCAGATGCATGAAATTCGACACGATTATCCAGGGCGGCAAGCTCGTTTCGGCCGACAAAACCGTTCGCGGCGACATCGGCATCAGCGGCGAGAAGATCGCCGCCATCGGCCCGGATCTCGCCAAAACGCAACCCAACGGCGCGCGAATCATCGAGGCCAAGGGGCGCTACGTGATCCCTGGCGGTATTGACGTGCACGTGCACCTGGCGCTGCCCTTTTGCGGTACGGTCTCGTCGGATGATTATGACTCGGGTACGCGCGCGGCCGCCTGCGGTGGTGTCACAACCTTAATCGACTTCGCCATCCCCTACGGCGAAGAAACGCTGCAACAGGCTGTGGACAACTGGCACGCCCGCGCTGCCGGCAAAGCCTGCATCGATTACACGTTTCATGTTGCGATCACGAAGTGGCGGCAGCACGCCGGCGAAATCGCTTCGATTTTCAGGCAGGGCTACCCGACCTTCAAGCAGTTCATGATCTACGAGAAGGAAGGCTGGCAGGCGGACGATGCGGCCATCTACGGCGCGTTGGAATCGTTGCGCGACTTGGGCGGCAGGTTGCTGGTGCATGCCGAATCCAGCCGCGTGCTTGATCTGCTCATTGAGCGGCACCACATGCCCGATTTGATGAAGAAACACGGCGCCTACCTTCACACCCTCACGCGGCCGAACTTCATCGAGGCTGAGGCTATCGAGCGCGTGATCCACTGGACGCGCGTTACCGGCGGCAAGTCGTTCATCGTACACATGAGCACGGCCGAGGGCGCCGGTCTCATCCGACGCGCGCAGGATGACGGCGTCGATATTCTGGCCGAAACTTGCGCGCAGTATCTAGTGCTCGATGACCGCGTGTTCAAGAAGCCCGACGGCCACCTTTATGCCACGTGCCCGCAACTTAAGAAGGAAAGCGACCAGAAACAGCTTTGGCGCGGCCTGAAGCGCGGCGAGGTCTGCAATGTCTCGACCGACACCTGCACCTTCACGCGCGAGCAGAAAGCCATGTGGTGCGGCGATTGGACGAAAATCCCGATGGGCATGCCGGGGCTCGAGACCTTGCTGCCGATCGTCTACACCCACGGCGTGCTGAAGCGCCGCCTGACGGTCAATCAGTTCGTGGATAAGTGCTGCACCAA
>DASXUA010000686.1:0-7258 GCA_036505095.1 Phycisphaerae bacterium | reverse complement strand
CTTGACGATGCGGCGCGAACCATCCGGCTGCTTGCATGCGAATGGCCCCCCCGCATAAAGCGAAAGCACTTCGCGCGCGAGAGCATCCGCCTGGCGCGCGTATTCGTTCTCGCCGGTGAGCTCGGCCAGAAAGCGCATGCCGGCCACATTGAGTGCGTTGAACGCGGCGATCTTATGTTCGTATGTGCTCACGCATTCGAGGATGTTCTGGCATTCGCCATAGTCCGTCAGGCCGGGCCGCGCGCACGTGCGCAGATAGTCGAGGTGCTTCAGCGCCCAAGCCGTGTCGCCGGTGATCCGCACGTAATCGGCCACGCAGGAGAGAAATGCGCCGGCATTGATGCCGTATTCCATGCCCGCCCCGCGCCCGCTGATCGTCTCGACGCCCCAGTGCTTGTGCAAGTCGACGCGCATAATGGCTTCGAGCTGCGCCCGCAGAACGGCGGGATCGAGCCGCGCCAAGAGCGGCGCCTGGAATTCGACTTCCCACAGAAAGCTGGTGGTCGGCGCCCCTTCCGGTCCGCCCCACACATAAGCGCGCTCCAGCGGATGCGCCTGCTCGCTCCAGATGCATTGCCCGCCGGTAGCGATACTGGCACGCGGCGTCGGCGGTGGAATCAGGCGCCGCGTCATCAGCAGCGTCAGCACAGCCATATAGTAGAGTCGCTGCAGCTCGCCCTCGAACTGCGGCAGATGGCCCGAGAATTCGCTGTTGCCGGGCGTGAAGGCCGCCTGCCAGACGCGCTCCCACTGCTCCTTTCCCGAGGACCATTCCTGCTTGGGATCGAAGAGTCTCAGCCGCTCGCAGCCCTCCTCGGCGAACCATTCAATCTCGTCGCCGCCCGACACGCTCATTTCCGCCACGCCGACTTTGCCGCGCTCGACCGGCGGCTCACCGTCGAGCCACGAAAGCAAGTCATCGTAGACCGCCAGTTTTCCGGGCGCGACAAACTCGGCTGCCCCGAAGGTCTTCGTATCGTCCAGCAGAAACCCGCGCTTGCTGCGCCGCACATTGAACATCGGCACATCTTCCGGCGGCAGGTTCCAATAGTCGGTGAAACGCCATACCCGCGGCAGACCGCCGAAAACCAGATACACGGTCAACGGGCGCTCGAAGCGCAACCGCTCGATTACAGCGTTGCGCCCGGCCGGCATCCGCAGGACGCTGGAAGCGCCTTCGCCGCGGCGTTCGATTTCATACGCCTTCCACCGATACTGAGCCGCGCGCGGAAAGCGGCGAATGCGATCGCCAGCGCGATAGAACAACAGGGCCGTCGGCATGGCCAATCCGCTGGGCGGGCAAATCCAGTTCTGGATGCCCGAGACGCCCCACGCAGCCTGAACCATTCCTTGGAAATTCACGATGGCCGGCAGGCTGAAATGTTCTTCGCAGGCGGGCGATTGCCAGTCTCCCGCCAGTTCGTCCAGCGTCATCACAGAACGCATCCCCCACAACGTGGCAAATCAACGTACCGGATTTCGTGCCCAACCTGGAGCTTGGCACTCTTGGCCTCGCCGGGATTCAGCACGACCATGCGCGCGCCGCGCTTGGTTGCATGCACTCCCGGCGTCAGGGGCAAGACTGGGATCTCGATTCCGAAGAAACGATGCACGGCCAGGATCGCCTCCGCGCTGGGCGCACAACCGAGCACCATCAGCGTCCCCTTGCCGCGTTTTTCGACGTAGCCCGTTGCATAGGCCCGGCCGACGGCCAGTTCCATCAGCCGCCGTTGATCCTCGTCCACGCGCCACGGTAACTGCTTGGCGGTGATCGGCGTGCCGGATACCCGGCGATAGGAAAACACTGGCTGGTGCGTGACAAATCCGAGCGAAACTTCGAGGTTCTGCGCGCCAGGATGACTGGTGCCGTCTGGCCGCGCGCAGCCGTCGATCAGCCGCTGGAACAGCACCAGATTCCCGCCGGCTTCGACGTCGTTCCACAGGCGCTGCGGCTGTTCGATGTCGCCGGCCACCAGCAATAGCCGCGGCGGCGCGAAATCGTGATCCACGTCGACAAAGTCGTACTCAATGCCCATCTCGTGCAAAACTGCGAACAGCGGATCATCGACGTCGCATTTGCGAATCTGCGCAAGCTGATGATAGCGCCACGGGAACGTCACGGCGAACGACGTTTCCGGCGCGGGTGCATCCTTAAGCGCATTGAAGTCGCGCACCGCCTGAGCGAAGACCTCGCCCAATTCCGGATGGAGCACGCCGCGCTCGTTGATCGGTGCGCCGCTCCAGTTGTCGCGGTTGGCCAGCATGTACCAGTTCCAGCCGCGCACGCCGCTGGCCAGCGCCGTCAGCGTGATCAGTCGATAGTGCTCCGGCGAGTAGTTGGCGTCCGCACCACGCCAGACGCCGGCGCCGAACTCGGCCAGGTATGGGAACTTCGTGACGGCGCGCAACAAGCGCAGCCGCTCGCGATAATAGCGGAAATCGGTCTTGCACTCGTTGGAGGGATACGGATCGATTCCATAGATGTCGCAGAGCTGCGCCAAGTCATGCCAATTTTGCGCATCTACGCCCGGCCAGGTGTTCAGCAGGATCGGCACGTCGCAACCGTTGCGGCGATATTCGCCGATGACCCATTTCGCGTAGTTGGTCGCCAGGTCATAGCGATACTGACAACTGTCGCGCACGCGCTGATCGACCACAATCGGCGTGAGTGACGGAATCGGCTCGGCGAAGTTGCGATAGCCGGTGCCCCAGGCGGCGTTCAACCGGTCGATGCTCTCGTAGCGCGATTGCAACCATTCGGCGAAGCTCTGGTCCTCGCCCCAGAAATGCGGCATCGGATCGATCTCGTTGTCGGCCTGAACGGCGATAATGAATTTGCCGAGTCGCGGCTTGAGCACGCGCATGACGGCCGCGATCCAGTGGGCGGCCTTGCGCTGGAATTCTGGCTGCAGCTTATGATACGGCACAGCATGATCGGGAATGCCCAGGTTACGCCACTCGGCGTAGAAGAACGGCCCCGGCCGCACCAGCACCTTGAACCCGCGCTGTTCGACGAGGTCGAGGAACTCATTGAGTTGCGTGAAGTCGTACTCCCCCTCGCGCACCTCGTGCAACTGCCACATGACATAGCAGCCGATCACCTCGATGCCAAGTTGTTTGGCCGAATCGAGAATCGCCCCCCAATACCGCGGCTGCACCCGGCCGTAATGGATTTCACCGCCGATCATGCCCAACTTCCGCTGGTTTTTGCGCGCGCGCGGCGCCCGCCGGGTCATCGGCGATTTCGACGATTCGTCGTGCCATGAAGGCTCGGTTGCGCTCCCGGCCGGTCACTTCCGTAAGAATGCCGGCCGCGACCAGCTTGTCCACATTGAGCGTGGCAGCCCGATGCGTAATGCCCAGCAGCTTCGCCGCGCGCGGAATCGTGATCACCGGCATCTCGAAGAGCGCGTCGATCAACTGCATCAGCAAACCGGCCGAACGATTCTTCGCTAGCCATTCGCGGTATTCCCGCCACAAGTCCAGGAGCTTGCCGGCGCGCCAGATCGCATCGCGCGACTGCTCCGCAACGCCGGTAAGGAAATAATCGAGCCACTCCTTCCATTTTCCCTCGCGGCTAACCCCCAGCAGCAGCTCGTAGTACCGCTGACAGTGATGCTCGAAAAACGCGCTAAGATACAGCACCGGCTGGGGCAGGAGTTGGTCCTGGCAGAGCAACAACGAAATGAGCAGTCGTCCGATCCGTCCATTGCCGTCCACAAAGGGATGGATCGCTTCAAATTGGTAATGCGCCACGGCCATCCGCACAAGCGGTGGATAATCGCCGGCCGCGTCCAGGTAATTCTCGAGATCGTTCAGCGCGTCAAGCATTTCAGGCACCGGCGGCGGAACGTAGGTGGCTGTGGCCAATGTGCTGCCCGGCCAGCCGATCCAGTTCTGTGATCGCCGGAACTCGCCCGGCGTGGCGTGCCCGCCGCGGACGCCTTCCATTAGGATGGCATGCATCTCGCGGATCAGCCGCAGACTGAGCGGCAGGTCGGAAAGCCGCGCCAGCCCGTGCTCGAGTGCCCGCACGTAATTCGAAACTTCGCGGACATCGGGCGCCGTGGGTTGCTCAACTTGCGCACCCTCGAACAATACCAGATCGGGCAATGCGGCCTGCGTTCCCTCGATCCGGCTGGAGAGCACCGCTTCGCGCCTGGCGAACGGCCCCATGAGCAGGTGCGAGTTGGGCAGATTGCGAGTAAGTCCGGCCAACTCACCCAAGGCGATCATTGCGTCGGTAAGGCGGCTTGCCAGCGGCCAATCCAGATCGATATTTGGCGGCAGCGGATTCGGCACGAAGGCCCAATAATCCGCGCCGCTGCGGATCAAACGCCCGGCCTTGGAGTCCGTGAACTCAGCAGGATTCATTGATACCCAAGTACCACCAGACCAAGATAGTGATACTTATCAATAAAAAAGTATCATAGCGTCACCAACCTGCTTCGCAAGTATCATTCTAAGGCCGCGGTAGCCGCTCTGGAACAGGTAGGAGTCGTGATCCGCTCCGCTGAGGCCGGTCGAGATAGTAATAAGCAGTGCTGCTGTAATCATTGCTAAGCTTGTTGGCATGCCCGTGCTCGATGGACACCTGGATCGATTTGCGGAAGCGGATCGGGTCTTGGATGTGGTAGCGATAGACCGACTGCTTGCCGAACCATTTGCAGTCGGCACTGGCACTGTGCAGCAGGATGCCGTGATAGGGCGCGGCGTACTCCTGCGTCGGGCCGAAGGCGCAGTTGAACCAGTCCTCGGTGCCGGTGCCGTGCAGTGACGGCGGCCAGGGCTCGCCGTCGATGAAGATCATGTCATCGCCTTCGCCGTACCAGTCGTTCTTCTGCCGCTCGAAGATGTCAATGTCCAGGTGCGCGCCGCAATAGATGCCATTGCCCTGCGCCTCCAGGATCACGTAGTTGTCTTGGTTCGAGAGATTCAAGCTGCGCGGGTCGCCGCCATGCCAGAGCTTCTCGCGCCATTGCGCCGGGTCCTCCTGCTGCAAGTGGTTGTACTCATCGCCCCAGCCCTGCGTCGGATTCTCGCGGCGCCACTGCACGTGAAAGTAGCCCATGCCGTCCAGCGGCTGCGGTGAGTCGTACGCCTCGTAATCGATGTAGTAGTAGTGCGGATATTTCTCGGTGCCCTGATTCTCGACCTCGATGCGCGCCGCTGTGCGGAACGGCATCGGCCAGTAACTGTTGAACGCCCGCCCGTCCTCGGGACTCATGGCCAGCACGGCCGTCACGAAATTCTTGCGCTTCGCATGGCCCAGGCCGAAGAAATCTCCGATCGGGCACTCTACGCTTGGCTCAGCACAACCATCCCAGAAGAACCGCAGCACGACACGTCGCAGGTGATCGTCATTCTGGAACAGCATCGTCATCCAGATATGCCGAATGCACCCGGGCCCATCGACTTCGGCCAGCACGCGCCGCTCGCCCGGCTCGATGTCCACCCAATCCCGGTTCCCGCCGGCGCGATCGTAGCTGCTGATGCGCTTGCTGTAGTAATCCCGCAGCTTCGGCAAGCCGCTCAACATTGCTAATCCTTTCGATGACGCTGAGAACGCTGAGATGATGCTTCCTAAATTCCTTCTCAGCGCCTCAGCGTCTCAGCGTCCAACTTCAGCCTTTGATGCCGCTCAGCACGACGCCGCGGACAAAGTAGCGCTGCATGGCCAGGAAAAATACCAGCGCCGGCGCGAGCACGATGACGGCCGCGGTCATCTGCAGCGGCCAGCGCGTGCCGGCGTACGAGTCGCGAAACACGGAAAGCCCGACTTCGAGCGTGCGCATGTCCATGCTCGTCGTCGCCAGCAGCGGCCAGTAAAACTCGCCCCAGGTCCAGATGAATGCAAATGCGGCTATCGTAGCGAGTGCGGGCCGGCAGGACGGCAGAATCACATGCCACAAGAGCCGCAGGTTCCCGCAACCATCGATCCGCGCCGCGTCGTCGAGGCTGCGCGGCAGCGACACCATGTACTGTCGCAGCAGGAACGTGCCGAAGGCGGTGCTGATGTAGGGATAGGGAATGATCAGGCCCGCATAGGTATTGAGCCAGCCGAGCCGCTGCACCAGCACGAACAGCGGCACGATCAATACCGTCGCCGGAACCATCATGCTCACCAGGAACACTACGAACAGCGCATCGCGCCCGCGGAAGCTCAGCCGCGCGAACCCGAACGCGGCCAGCGTGCACAGTCCAAGCTGCAACAGCACCACGCCCGCGGTGGTCACAACACTGTTCACCGCGAAGCGCCACAGTGGCAGCTCCGGAAACTTCAGCACATATGCGTAGTTGCCCAAGTGCCAGGTTCCGGAGCGTAGCAGCTCCTGCAAGGTCGGCACCTGAGCCTCCGCCGGCTGCAGCGAGGTCAGCACCATCCACGCCAAGGGAACAATGGTGGTTAGCGCTACGATCGTCAGGGCTGCATAGATGGCCGTAGCGCGTAGGAATTTCATACGGTGATGTGCTCCTCGCGCGACACTCATCCGTCCATCTCGCCACCTAGTCCGCGCCGCATGACCCGAAACTGCACCAGCGCCGCCACCAGAATCATGCCAAACAGTACATACGACATGGCGCTGGCCGTGCCCACCTCGAACTTCAGCCAGGCCTCGGTATAGATGTGGTAGAGCACCACGTCAGTACTGCGGCGCGGGCCGCCGCGCGTCAACATGTATACCGGCGTGAAGATCTGGAACGCGGCGATCGTGGTGGTGACCACCACGAAGAGCGTCGTCGGCGTCAAGTTGGGCAGCGTGATGTGCCGCAGGCGCTGCCAAGCGCCGGCGCCATCGAGTTCGGCCGCCTCATAGAACGATGCCGGGATACTCTGCAGGCCCGCCACAAAAATGATCATGCGCGGGCCCAGCCCTAGCCACATGAACAGCGCCACCAGCGAAGCCATCGCCCAGCCCGCGATATCAAGAAAGTTGGTGTCGTCCGGCAGGCCCAGGGCGCGCGCGATCGAATTGATCAGCCCATTTTGCGGCATCAGCACCCAGGTCCACACCATCGAAAGCGCCACTTGCGAGCAGACGGCCGGGACGTAGAAGATCGTGCGGAAGACTCCCACGCCGCGCAGCGGACGCGCCACCAGCACCGCCACCGCCAGTGCCGAAAGCACGCTGAGCGGCACACTGTAGATCACGAAACGCAGCGTATTCGAAATCGCATTCCGAAAGAGCGGATCGCGCGCCAGAGCGGTGAAATTGCCGACCCCAACGAAGGGCCGGTCGGCCTTGAGCAGATGCCA
>DASXUA010000685.1:0-12485 GCA_036505095.1 Phycisphaerae bacterium | reverse complement strand
TGTTCCAGCGCCAGCGCGCCTCGAACATGGGCTGATCGATCAGCGCCTGAATGAGCAGGTCGCGCGCCGTATCGGGATGCAGGAAATTGAAAACGTCTGCGAGCGGGAAGCTGTGCTGCGGACCGAGCGAGATCAGGATGGCCTCTTCGTTGGCGGCCGCCTGCAGCTCGAAGCCAAAGCCGCGGCAGAAGCGCTTGCGCAGCGCCAGGCCCCAGGCGCGGTTGATCCGCGCGCCGAACAGCGCATGTACGATGAGTTGCATGCCGCCGCTTTCGTCGAAGAAACGCTCCAGAATCACGCGGCCATGCGTCGGAACGCTGCCGAGCACGCGGCGGCCTTCGCTGAGATAGTCGGCAAGCTGCTGCGCGGCGGCCTCGCCGGTGCCGGTTTCACGGACGACCGAGGCCAGATCCGGCAACTCGCGCACCTCGCCGATTTCGCTGGACAGTTCGCGCGTGCGTCCGGGCGCCTCGCCGAGCCAGAACGGTAGCGAAGGCGGTGCGCCCTTGGCATCCGCCACGCGCACGATTCCCGGCTCCACCTTCAGTACGCGCCACGAGGCGTTGCCAAGCTGAAAGATGTCGCCGACATTGGACTCGACCGCGAAGTCTTCGTTGAGCGTGCCGACCAGCGTGCCTTCCGGCTGGGCCAATACCTGATAGTCGGCAGTGTCGGGAATCGCCCCGCCGCAGGTGACGGCCGTGATGCGAGCGCGGCGCCGGGCGCGCAGGCGTGCGCCCACCCCATCGTGGTGCAACAAACCGCGGCGGCCCTGGGTGTGCAGCCTCACGACCGCGTCAAAATCCTCACGCGTCAAATCCCGGTAAGGCCAGGCGCGCTTGAATGTCTGGTACAGCTCGGCCTCGTCCCACGTGTGCGCCACGCAGGCGGCGACCGTCTGCTGCGCGAGAATGTCGAGCGGGGCGCGCGGCTGAGGCGTGCGATCCAGCATGCCGCGGCGCACGGCACGCAGCAGCGCGGCGGCCTCGACCAGTTCATCCAGCGTGAGCGGAAACAACCGACCCTTCGGCACGCGATGCACGCTATGACCGGCACGGCCCACGCGCTGCAGGAACGTGGCGATGGAGCGCGGCGCACCCACCTGAATAGCCAAGTCCACGTCGCCGATGTCGATGCCCAGCTCCAGCGATGCCGTCGCGACCAGGGCGCGCAGGCGACCTTCCTTGAGGCGTCGCTCGGCATCCAGCCGCCGCGTGCGCGAAAGGCTTCCGTGATGGCAGGTGACCTGCTCTTCGCCAAGTACGTCCGTGAGCCTCGCCGCTATCCGTTCCGCCAGCTTCCGGGTGTTTACGAAGACCAGCGTCGTGCGATGCTGCTGGATGAGCTGCGCGATGCGCTCGTAGATTTCGCCCCACACCTCGTGCGCGCAGACGGCCGACAGCGGCGAGCGCGGAACTTCGACGGCGATGTCCAACTCGCGCTGGTGTCCGATGTCGATCGTCGCGCAGTCGCGTCCAACGCCCACCAGGAAGCGCGCCACGTCCTCGATCGGCTTCTGCGTGGCCGACAGCCCAATCCTTTGGAAAGCGCCGTCAGAACCCCGGCCGGAAGGCCGGGGTATCGTCGGCGCCAGACTCTGCCGCCCGCCTTCGTCGCCTGCCGCTGGCGTGGGGCTGCTCAGAATCCCGCCCGCGAGGGCGAGGTGACTTGCGCACGCGGTACGCCCGCGCTGCTCACCCCCCACTGGCGTGGGGGGTTCTGAATGATGGGCCGCCACCAGCGCCTCAAGGCGCTCAAGGGAGAGCGCCAGATGCGCCCCGCGTTTGTCGCGCGTCAGCGCGTGCACCTCGTCAATGATCACCGTGCGCACCGTGCGCAGCATGCGCCGGCCGCTTTCGCTGGTCAGCAGGATGTAGAGCGATTCAGGCGTGGTGACCAGGATGTGCGGCGGCTTGCGGGCCATTGCCGCACGGTCCTTGGCGGGCGTGTCGCCGGTGCGAACCAGCACCCGCACGTCCGGAAGGAAGATGTTCAGATTGCGCAGCTCCTGCAACGGGGCCTGGAGATTCTTCTGCACGTCGTTGCTGAGGGCTTTGAGGGGCGAAACGTACAGGACATGCGTTTCGTCCGGCAGCTCCGGCCCCTGCCGGATGAGCGCGTCAAGCGCCCACAGAAACGCCGCCAGCGTCTTGCCGGAGCCGGTCGGGGCCGCGATAAGCGTGTGCCGGCCCGCACGACTGAGCGGCCAGCCCTCGCGCTGCGGAGCCGTCGGCTCGCCGAGTCGCTGTGCGAACCATTCCTGAATCGTGGGATGGAAACCAGACAGCGGCATACCCGTCGCCTTGTGACCCCGCAGTTCGGAATCTGTACGGCTAAGCGGATCGTAGGTCCGGGCACTATTCCTGTCAAACCGGTCGCGCACGAGGCAAGGCGCACGGGAGTGGATGGGAATCGAACCCACCTGGAGCCGCGTGAGCGACCCCACAACGGCTTTGAAGGCCGCGGGACCCACCAGGCGTCCGGACACTCCCCAAGGCGGGCCGCAGATTAACGCGGATGAACGCGGATGACAAAGAAGGCTACGCCTCGCGACAAAGAGTTGACGGTGCTTGCCGTGCGCAAGCCTGTCGCATCCCCGATCCGCGTTAATCCGCGCGAATCCGCGGCCAACCCGATTCGGCGCGCACCTGCGGGCACGGCCAAAAGAAAACACCGGGTCGTCCTCATCGGACGATCCCGGTGCTTTCCGGAGGGGAAAAGCTTTATGGTTAACCCGCCTGTGGCGGGATAGGCCTCACAAACCCTACCAATTCGTAGGTCCCAATAATCTGTAAGGCAAGTTCGGGGCCTAAAAAATTTGAATGAGCTCGCGCCGGGCTATGTTCTACGCAACGAGACGGGTTTCAGTGGTGGTGACTTGCTACAGCCGCTTCGGCTTGGCTGGTGGCGGGGCCGGCCTCCAGCCTTCCAATCCGTGCAGCCCGGACGCCTGCACCGAAATTCGGCCGCAGGACCGGCGTTTAGGCGTGGGCCTCGGCTTTATGTTTAGCTGCCTGTTCCACGATCTGCTGCTGCACGTGCGTGGGGACCGGCTCGTAGTGTGACAATTCCATCGTATAGCTGCCGCGCCCGCCGGTGATGCTGGATAGCCGCGAGTGGTAGTCCGACACCTCGGCCAGCGGAATCAGAGCCCGGATCAGGGCAAAGCCACCCGGCAAAGTGTCTTGTCCTTGCGGGCGACCACGACGAGATGCCAGATCGCCCTGGATATCGCCCACGTTGTCGTCCGGACAGGTCACTTCGATATTGACCACCGGCTCCAGCAGGATGGGCCTGGATTTCATGAACCCTTCCTTGAACGCCCCGCGGCCGGCAATCTGGAAGGCGATGTCCTTGCTGTCGACCGGGTGGGTCTTGCCGTCGATAAGTTCGACAACCACATCCACGATCGGGTAGCCAGCCAACACGCCCTCGGTGAGTTGGGCCCGGACGCCTTTGTCCGTACTGACGCGGAACGGCTGGTCGATGGACCCGCCGAAAATCTTGTCCACGAACTCGTAGCCCTTGCCCCGCTCGTTGGGCAGCACGTTGATCACGACCTTGCCGTACTGGCCGGCACCGCCGGTCTGCTTCTTGTGGGTGTACTCGACGTTCATGGCCTTGCCGGTGATCGTTTCGAGGTACGGAATGCGAGGCGGCTTGGTGTTCACCTCCAGGCGGAATTGCTTGGCCATCTTGTGCAGGATCGTCCGCAGGTGCAGGTCGCCCAGGCCGCGGATCACCAGTTCCTTGGTCGTCGCGGTGTGTTCGGTCTGGAAGCAGGGGTCCTCGTGCTCGAACTTCTTGAGGGAAGCTCCGACCTTGTCCTCGTCGCCACGATTCTTGGGCTCGATGGCGATGGCGAACATCGGCTTGGGCAGGGGCGGCATCGCGATCGTCCCGTCTTCGCTGGACAGCAACGTGTCGCCGATCGACAGGTCCAGCTTGGCCAGCGCGACCACGTCGCCGGAGACCGCGGTGGGCAGGTCGGGATGCTCGGCACCCTGCATGCGATGAAGCTGGCCCGGGCGGATCATCCGCTTGTCGCCGCCGAAGTGAAACTGCGTATCGGAGGTCAGCTTGCCGCTGTGGACGCGCACCACCGAGTACTTCATGTTGGTCTTCGGCTCGCTCATGACCTTGAAGACCTGCCCCATGAAGGCGCCGCCGGCCGGATCGAGCGGAATGCGGTGCTCGCCGCGGACCAGTTCGCGGCGTTTGCCTTGCAGCGGACTGGGGCTGATGTCGATAACCGCGTCGAGCAGCTCCGTGATGCCGACCAGACCCTTGGCATTGGTGAACATGATGGGTACGAACACGCCCGCGGCCATGGCTTTCGGGGCGGCCGCCTGAATCTCTGCCTCGCCCGCCTCACCGCCGAGGTATTTTTCCATGAGGGCGTCGTCCACGCTCACGATGGCCTCGAATACCGCCTCGCGCGCCGCGCCCACCTCGCCGAACAGGACCGCGCCGGAGGTGTTCTTCAAGCAATCGACGACGCTCTTGCGGTCAGGCGCCGGCAGGTTCACGGGCACGCATTGCGGGCCGAAGATTTCGCGGATCTGATCGACACGCTCTTCCAGGTTGACGTTCTCGGCGTCAATCTTGTTGATGACAATCATGCGCGCCAGGCCGTATTCGCGGGCCCGTTCCATCATCTTGCGGGAGTTCACCTCGACACCCGCGGGAGCGGAGATGACGCAAATGGCGGTTTCGACGCCTGCCAAGCCCGAGATCGCCTGCCCGGCGAAGTCCACGGCACCGGGTGTATCCACGATGTTGATGTGCTTGCCGCGCTGGCCGACGAAGCACACGGCCGATTCCAGAGACGAGAGCTTCTCCTTTTCCTCTTCCGTGAAATCCAGAATCGAGGTCTTCTCGGTCACGCTGCCGAGGCGGTTGGTGGCGCCGGTCTTGAACAGCAGGGCCTCGCCCAGGGACGTCTTGCCTGAGCCGCCATGTCCGACGAGCGCGATATTGCGAATATCCGCAGTAGAGGGAACAACGGTCGCCATGAAAATCTCCGAAGAAAGACCGGTGCAATCCGGGCCGCCGGTCGAAAACGGCGGATTCTAATGCGCGGTCGGCGGGACGCCAACCACGCCGCGCGGCGCCCCGCGCCGGCAAACCGGCCGCGAAGCTGCAGTTTGACGCCCTGTGCGGCGCGTTGAATAATCGGCAGTATTGAGAAGCGACGGTGCACCTACTCACAGGTGTGAGTAACGGGAGATGACCTTTGGCGTTTGTCCGGATGCTGGTGGAAATGGTCGTGATCGTGGCGCTGGCGGTAGGCGCGGGGCTGGCGTTCAACGCTTGGCGGCCGGATTCGAAAAAGCGGGTCATTCTAAACAAGGCCTACTTCGACATTGGCTCAGCGCGGGACGCGCCGCAGAGTGCTCCCTCATCGCCGATAGCCGGACTTGCCAGCCGAGCCATCAATCGGCCCGCCAGCCAACCCGCACCGGCTGACACGTCGCCTGCGCATAAACACCCGCAGCACGGCTGGCAGGTGATTGCCTACGATGACCTCGCTGCGCTCGCGAATGATCCCAACACCCAGGGCGGCGGGAACATGATCGTGGACGCGCGCAAGCCGGAGCTTTACGAAAAGGGGCACATCCCCTGGGCCATCCGCATCTATCCCGATTACGCCAGCGAGGAACTCCCGACCTATCTGGAACGGCTGATGAACGCCGACAAGATCGTGGTCTATTGCAACGGCGGCGACTGCGAAGACAGCATCTTCATGTGCCGCGAACTGGATCATGCCGGCGTGGCGTATGCGAAGATCTTTCTGTATGAGGGTGGCTACCACGAATGGACGGAAAAACAGCAACCGACACACACGGGGAGCGAGCCGTGACGCGCCCCGTCAGCACCGCCCGCTATCTAGATGCCACCGGCGTGCCGCTGCTGATCGCGCGCCTGGTGCTGGCCGGCATGTTCCTGTACACGGGAGTGCAGAAGATCCGTGAACCGGGCGATTTTCGCCGGGCGCTGCGGCAATATGAAACGTTCGCCGACGCGCCGGCCTATGTCATCAATCTGACGACCGCGGTGCTGCCCTGGATCGAGGTGGTCTGCGGCGTCGCGCTGCTGGTAGGGCTGGCGATCCGCGGCGCGGCGCTGACATTGCTGCTGCTGCTGATGGTCTTTACGGCGCTGGTGCTGGAGCGCGCCCTGGGGGAATACAACGGCACGAAACCATTTTGCGAAATTGCCTTCAATTGCGGCTGCGGTACGGGCGTCGAGAAGATCTGCGCGAAGCTGATCGAGAACATCGCTCTGATCGTGCTGGCGCTGGTCGCGATGGGGTCGCACTCCCGGCGCTATTGTGCCTCGCGGCTGTTCTGGCCGCAGCCGTACAAAGATCTGCAAAGCTGCACGGCCTGCGCCTATCCCTTGCACGGGCTGATGGGCCGAACCTGCCCGGACTGCGGTGCGCCGCGCGAGCCGTACGTCCGCAAAGCGCTGGGCCGCGCTTAGCGCGGACGGGGGGCTATGCCATTCTCTTGCCGGGCTTGGTCATCTTTATTGCACTCGGGATGACGAGTTCAATCTCGATATCCCGCTCGCCGCAAAGCAGTTCGGCCACTTCGCGGATATTGGCAGTGATCTCGTCAAGCGTCTTAGCCTGGGTGTGGACGCTGTCGTCCTCCAAAGCGTGTGCCGCGAGCCAGGCGCCCGATCGTTCGACGACGACGTGATACACTTTCATTGAATGTCGGCCTCGAAAGAGTCCCAGTCGATGCCCAGGTTTTTGGCAATGCGGCGCACCGTCAGCCGGTTGATTTCCGAGTGCCGCGGCACTGGCTCTCCGCGGTGGCCAGGCCTTCCAACGATTGTATGACGAGACCTTGGCGGATCACGCCGAATCCGCGGTCCGCCCACGCCTTCATCACCTCGCGGCGTTGAAAACTCATCTCCGGCGTCAGCCCATGTGCTTCACCACCGCGTCGGCGAACTCGCTGCATTTGAGAAGCTTGGCGGGGCGGCCTTCGGCTTCCAGGAGACGATGGAGGTCGTAGGTGACCTCGGCCGCGGCGATGGCGGCCTCCATGCCGCGGATCACCAGATCGGCGGCTTCGGTCCAGCCCAGGTAGCGTAACAACATCTCGCCGGAAAGAATCACACTGCCGGGATTGACCTGATCCTTGCCGGCGTATTTGGGCGCGGTGCCGTGCGTGGCTTCGAAGATCGCATGGCCGGAGATGTAGTTGATGTTTCCGCCGGGAGCGATGCCGATGCCGCCGACCTGCGCGGCCAAGGCGTCGGAAATGTAATCGCCGTTCAGATTGGGCGTGGCGATGACGTCGAATTCTTCGGGCCGCGTCAAGACCTGCTGCAAGGCGATGTCGGCGATGGCATCCTTGATGACCATCCCGTTGGGCAGGCGGCACCACGGACCGTCCCCGATCAGCGTCGCGCCGTAATCGCGCTGTGCCAACTCGTAGCCCCAATCGCGGAACGAGCCCTCCGTGTATTTCATGATGTTGCCCTTGTGCACCAGCGTCAGCGAGCGGCGCTGGTTTTTGAGGGCATAGTCAATGGCGGCGTGGATCAGGCGGGCCGAACCGATGCCGCTGATCGGCTTGATACCGATCCCCACGGCCACCGCATGGTCCGTCGGCTTCTTCTCGAAGTAGGCGGCCCATTGGTTGGTCGCTTCTTTGGTCCCGAAGCGGATTTTCTTGAAGCTGTCAGGGAACTCGCTCTGCAGAAAAGATAGGACTTTGGCGGCCTCCGCTGAACCGGGCTTCCACTCGATTCCTGCGTAGACGTCCTCGGTGTTCTCGCGGAAGATCACCATGTCGACCTTTTCCGGGCGCTTCACCGGCGACGGCACGCCTTTGAAGTAGCGCACCGGCCGCAAGCAGACGTACAGGTCCAGCTTCTGCCGCAGCGTCACATTCAGAGAGCGAATGCCGCCGCCCACCGGCGTAGTCAGTGGTCCCTTGATGCCGACACGGAACTGCTCGAAGGCGCTGACGGTGTCATCGGGCAGCCAATCGTTGAGACGCTGAAACGCTTTCTCGCCGGCGAACACTTCAAACCAGCGGATCTGGCGGCGCCCACGATAGGCGCGCTGCACGGCCGCATCGAACACCCGCACGCTGGCGCGCCAGATGTCGGGACCGGTGCCATCGCCCTCGATGAAAGGAATGATGGGCTGATCGGGTACCTGCAATTCACCGCCGCTCATGCTGATGGATTCGCCGGCCGGCGGAATCAGATGCTTAAGACTGCTGCTCATCGCGTGCTCCAGGGATCGTTCGTGAAAACCACCGAAACCCTGCATGTTAGAATCCGCGTTGGGGTTGGTCAAAAAACGGCCGTGCGGCTATTCCAGGAAGGATCGATGCGGCGGGGTAGCGGCCAGCCGGCCAGCGCGCGCCGCCGCGTTGGGCAGGACGTCGCGCGGAGCCATGGGTGGCTGACCGGAGCGCGCGAAGTTGCCGCCACGGCGATGCAGGGCGAAGAGCTCGCCCAGCAGCGCGGCTACGAGCCCGGTGCGTTGAATGGAATTAGCGATAAACGTGGCGCAGTCGCCAGGCACCTCCAGACGGATCAGAGTTGTCCCGGCCTGCGCAGCGCGGCTGCGCAAGCGTGAATCGAATGCGAGCGGATCAACAGTCACGAGCGCCGCAAGAGCGGGCGAGGCGAGGTGACCCGCGGCCGACACGATGATTCGCGCATCCGGCCGACGGCTGGTCACGACGTCGATCAGTGTCGCCACGCGGCGCTCCGACAGCCCGACATCGCCGCTCGCCCCGGCGCCCTTCGCATGCTTCGGGCGCTCATGTACGCGCGAAAACCCCCAATGCCAATCACAGTCAGCGTGGAGCGGCGACCACAGCACTCTAAAATCTGCGAACAGCTCAACGGCGCTTCGCCACGTGTGCGGCGGTGGTCTGACGAGCTGCTTGATGAACTGCAAGCAGCCGTAAATGGCTTCGAAATCGTCGCCACGAAAACCGCTGCGAACAAGAATCGCGCGGCGCATATCCCCTGACGGCTTCCACTCTCCGGCCATGACGAGCTGTTGACCACCCGGCTGCGTCTCGACGCGCACGCCGTCGAAGCGCACGGCCAACTCGGCTACGTCGCG
Organism: Phycisphaerae bacterium; assembly: GCA_036505095.1. Taxonomy (GTDB): domain Bacteria; phylum Planctomycetota; class Phycisphaerae; order UBA1845; family UBA1845; genus DASXUA01. The sequence continues at coordinate 3,376 of DASXUA010000685.1, read as the reverse complement.
CCGGAACGCTTCTTCGTCACTGGCAGGAACAGTGAATTGGCCGATCGACGCCGGACTGAGCCCGCAGATGTTGGCCAACAGATGCAGGGCCAGCGCGTCCTCCTGGCCGACGCCAGGCATCGGCTGGTCGAGCGGCTCCAGGTCAAGCGCGATAACTCCTCCGCCGTCGAGTTGCTTATAGAGGCAAATCGGCCGGCCGGAGGTCGCGTCGGCGTCGCACATGGATTCGAGCACCGTGATCCAGCCGTGCCGCCGACAGAACGCCTTGAAGCGCTGGCCCAGCTTGTACTGCCGCTGCACTTGCCAGCCGGGCGCTCGTCCCGACCAGGCAAAGGGAAACACGTCCCATAGCGCAAAGCCGCTTGTAATGAAGTTCGCGTGCGCCACGCGGGCGTGGATTGGGTCGTCTTCCTGTTCAACGCGTCGCAGCGTGAGTGCTTTGCCGGCCAGGCGCGCGAAAATCGGCAGCGAGACGATCACCAGTCCTTGGCGCCCCCATTCCAGAAGCGTGCGCATCGAATCCAGCGCCGACGGCGGAACGTCTCCGCGAATAATCAGCGTGTCGACAGCGGGGATATCTGCATGCCAGTCACGTGCGCGCCAAGTGCGAACCTCGCCAATTTCGAGGTTTTGCCCGATTACCTGCGCCAGACCTGTGTCACGCTCGGAAATCACGGCCACCGAATGCGTGCGGCGCGGCGCCGAATAAACCGAGACCGGCGGCGGGACCGCCAGCGGGTGCGATTCGGCCTCGGGCGCCAGAATTCGCAATACCCGCGCAAGCTGAACGCGCGCGGTTCCCGAGGCATTCATTAAGCCGAAGCTGATGCGCAATCCGTCGGCGGATTCCGGCAGGCGGACGTACCCGCCCAACAGGACTGCGCGGTCGCTGCGGGTCAGCACCCGTCGCCAGCCGCATCCGCGCACTAGACGCCCATTCGCGCGTGGCCAGACTTCCAGCACGAAGCCGCGCGCGTCGGATACTGTGTCAGCGCGCGGGTGCGTGCGGCATTCGACGAACACCTCGACGCGGTAGTGTTTTCCCCCTTTCGCGTGAATGTGCTGAGCGAGTGCGGCGCATGCGACCGGCTCCGAAGATGTGAACTGGAAACCGTCCGGGCCCGGCCGCAGTGCGCCCGCCGGACCACGCCCCGTCCACGCATGATGGTAGCGCGCGGCGCGACTGAGGTTCGCATCACGCAAGAGATTAACGCTTCGACTCACACATGGCCTCCGTTCCGCCTTCGCAGCGCTTCTTCTATCGCATGAGCAGACCAGCCGGCAACTGTCATCGAGGCACGCAGCGCAGCTCAGAGGGGCGCGCCGCGCTACACAGCCGCCAGCACCGCATCGCGCACAGCGGCGGCGGATCGGTCGGTCTCAATGCGTACACGCTGGTCGGCGCTGGATTCGTCAAGTGGCTCGAATTGGCTGCGAATCCGGTCGAATTGGCGAATGGTGGCATCCGAGGCGGCGTCGGCGAGCGCCAGGCGGCGCGTGAGACGTTGGCGCAGCACGCGCTCGGGGCAGACGCATTCCAGCAGTCGATAGGGAACCCGCAAGTGCTGCGCGAGTTCGGCGGCCCGCCGGCGCTGCGCCCGCTGCGCGAAGGTCGCGTCGAGTACGACGGAGCGCTGATCCGCGACGGCGGCTTCGGCACGCTTCAGGAGCACCGCGTATGTCCGCTCCGTCATGGCTGCACTGTACAAATCGGCGGAAGACACGCCCGCGTGCACCGCCAGTTCCTTGCGGATCACGTCCGAACGCAGCCAAACCATCCCCAGGGTCTCATGCAGAATTTGGGCCACCGTGCTTTTGCCGGAGCCCGGCAAACCGCACAGCGCGATGAGCTTCGGCTCCGCGATCGCGCGCGCGTTTTTGAGGGTCTGCTCCCAATCCTTCTGGAGGCGTCCGCGCCAGCGGGCGCGTTCCGACTCGAGCAGGTCGGGCTGCATGATAGCCGTGGCGGCGACCTTGGCCCGCACCAGACCGCGCAGCACCTGATACCAGTGCATCGCCACCTGGAAGCCTGGGCGCGGTTCAAGTTCCGCCAGGCGCTGAACGAGGCGCTCGGAAAGTTCGCCGCCGCCCGCGGCATTCAAGTCATTGGCCAGAAATGCCGCATCCGATGCAACGTCGACGTAGCGCAGCCGATCGCTGAATTCGACGCAATCGATGATCAGCGGCGGTTCCGTCAGATAGATCTGCTCGGCGCGCAGGTCGCCGTGTGCATCACAGGCAGCCCCGTCGCGGGTGCGCTGCGCGAACACCTGGCGATGATCGTGTAGGTATTGCCGCAGGACGGCCGCGATGCGCTCCAGGCTCTCGCGCGGCAACAACTCGGCTGGAATGTCGAACGCGTCGTGGACGTTTTCATCGATCAGCGCCGACAGCGCCGCGGGCGTAGTCTGCGCGGCGATCTCAGCGCAGCGCCGCGCGCTGCGGTAGAATTCCACCAGCACGTCGCATAAGCGCTCAAACTCGGCCGCGCGAACTTCGCGGCGGTCCAGCAGATTCGAGAGCACACGCTCGGCGGGCAGGCGCCGCATCTGCACGGCATATTCGACGATTCGCCCGGCACCATCCCACGCGAAAGTCGCGCCGCTGCGGGTGATGGTCCGTACACCCAGATACACCGCCGGGGCCAGGCGGCTGTTCAACTCGACTTCGCGGCGACAGGCCGCGGCCCGCAACGGCAGCGTCGAGTAGTCCAGGTACGGCAGACGGATGGGACGCTTGAACTTGTAAACGTATTCGCCCGCCAGCGCCACCAGCGAAATGTGCGTTTCGACGAAATCCACCCGCTCGACTGCATGCGGATATGAGACAGGCGCGCGCAGCCAGGCGACGAGTGCCGGATCAAATGCGGAAGTGCCGGAGCTATCCAGTGCCGACGTCATGACCTCGATCCGAATACGGCGCCCATGACGAGAAGAGCTTCACCACCGCGCGCCGCGTCGGGACGCTCTGTGCGCCGGCGCGCGTGCACTTCAGCGCCGCCGCCGCCTGCGCGAATCCGACCGGATCCGCGTGATCCTCCGCCAGCGCCGCCGCGAACGCGCCGACGAAGGTATCGCCGGCCCCGACGGTGTCCACGGCCTTTACCGAAAACGCTGGTCGATATTCACCATCGTACACGCCGCGCTCGCCCAAGGTGATGATGACGCGCCGGCTGCCCATGCGCTGCAAGATCCGCGCCGCCTGCGCCGGATCGCGCCGGCCCGCAAGCTGTTCGGCCTCGATTTCGTTGGCGATCAGAATGTCCACGCCGCTCAGGGATACCTCGCGTGCCGGGGCTGGATTGAGAATGACGGTTCGGGCGCGCGGCAGCTTGTAGGGAGTCTCGAGCTGCGTGAGCGCGATGTCGTGCCGGCCG
>DASXUA010000684.1:0-5750 GCA_036505095.1 Phycisphaerae bacterium | reverse complement strand
CGGGATGATGTCTGCTCGGGTTGTGTGGCGGTGCGAAGCGGAGTAAACCTATTCGCCGGGGCTTTCCGATAAGCCGCGTATCAGGGCCGCCGTGCTACTGGCGGCCGGAGGTGCAACATGACGGGTGAGATTTCGAGGCGAACCATTCTGGCGACTCTGGTAGCGGGCGGCTGCGCGCTGGTCGCTTTGGCGCAGGAAAAGCCGGCCGATCCGTCGACAGGCAGCAAATCACAGGATCAGCCGATGAGCAAGTCGTCGTCGGCCACAAAAGAATCCGCCGCGACGCAGCCGGCGCGCCGCGAGCCCCCGGCCGTCCGCACGCCGTCGCAGCCCAGCGCCGAAGACGTCCTGCGCGAGTTTCAGAAGGAGCGTCCGACCAATCGGCCGGTCCTGCCCTCCGGTGAGCCGGGCGAGCAGCGGGTCCGCTCAGAGCCGGGTGCGCCCACCGGCGCGACGCGTGCCCGCTTGACCGAAGGCTACTTCCTGGCCGACCGGGCCGGCCGACTCAGCCGCGAGGGCCAATGGTGGGTCTTCACTTTCGAAGCCGAGAACCCCAGCCTGGCGCCCGAGCCGCCGCTCAAGCTGCTCCCCAATCGTTTGCTGGAGCTGATGGTGCGCGAAAGCGAATCCGCCACCAACGCGCTGACCTTCATCGTCTCGGGCGAGGTGACCGACTTCCGCGGTGAGAATTACCTGCTGCTGCGCAAGCTGCTCCGCCGCCGCGACATGGGCAACCTCTCGAAATAGTCGTTTCCGGTTTTGATCCATTCCAGATCCTGCGCTAGCATCTGCGGGGAATGGGCTTCAAATGGATCGACTGGAATCGCGACCACATCGCCCGGCATGGCGTCACCACGCAGGAGGTTGAGGAAGTGGTCCGTTCCTCTCGATCGAGGCACTTAGTTCGGCGAGACGGGACGGTCGCCACTCGCGGCCGAACACGCGGCGGTCGACGCTTGGTCGTGATCTGGCGTGAGCAGGATGCCACTGATATCTTCGCCGATTTGGAATCGGAGATTTTTGTGATTACGGCATACGGACTCTGATGCAAGATGGCAGCAACACGCAAAAGTAAGCGATTTGATAATTCTGACTCTCTCGAATTGGAATCAATCGCGCGCCGCGCACCTCGGCTTTGGCGCACCGAGCGCGACTTGAGAAAGGCGGGTTTCGAGCCCGTCCGCGGTGGCTTGGCGGAGGCGCTGGCTGCTTCGCGTCTACGGCGGCTCGCGCGGCAATTAGCTGCGGCCCGCAAGCGGGCCGGACTGACCCGTGCCGAGGTCGCAAGACGAATGGGCACGACTGCCGCTATCGTCGGCCAGATCGAGCGCGAGTATTCCGGAAATATCACCATCGATGCGCTCAACCGCTTTGCGCTGGCTGTGGGAGCGGAACTGAAGTTGGCGCTGGTCTTGGACAAATAGCCAAGCTGTCGCTTGGGGTCTTACGCCTCGACGAAATCGATCTGCTTGATCGGCGGCACGAGTCCGGCGGAATGGCCGCGTTGCAGAAGCTCGCTGATCGCGCGGCGACCGACGGGCCCATAGTCGAGCGTCCAGTCATTCACGTACATTCCGACAAATCGATCCGCCAATTCGCGGCCCATGTCGCGCGCATACTGCAGCGCATGCTGTACCGCTTCGGCGCGGTGTTCCAGGCTATAGCGGATGCTCTCTTTCACAATGCCGGTGATCTCGATCATCGCCGGCTGGCCGAGGTCGCGGCGGATCGCATTGCCGCCCAGCGGCAGCGGCAGTCCGGTCTGGCCGTACCACCACTCGCCCAGGTCGAGCACCTTGTGCAGCCGATGATTCGCGTACGTAAGCTGCCCCTCGTGGATAATCAGCCCCGCATCGACCCGCCCCGCGGCCACGTGGTCCAGGATGCGGTCAAACATCACCACCTCGTGCCGGAACCGGCCCTTCCCCAGCGCCAGATTCAGCGCTAGAAATGCCGTCGTCATCTCGCCCGGAACCGCGACGCATTTCCCAACGAGATCGTTCGGCGCCAGCGGCTCCCGCGCCACGACCAGCGGGCCGTAGCGATCGCCCATGCTGGAGCCGCAGGAAGTCAATGCGTACTTGTCGGCCACGTAGGGATAGGCATGAATACTGATGGCCGTGACGTGCAGCTCGCCCCGCCGGGCGCGCTCGTTGAGGGTCTGAATGTCCTGCAGGACGTGCTCAAAGCGCCAGCCGTTTGTGTCGATCTTTCCGCACGCCAGCCCGTAGAACATGAACGCGTCGTCGGGGTCCGGGCTATGTCCCAGCAGCAGCGTCCGTTGGCTCATTTTGTGGGCGCTCTTGGCCATCGTGGCCGCGATGATATACTGCCAGGGAACTTGAGACTAGAAATCCTCCGATTCCGATGGCGGATTTCGTTTCTGCGGTCTCTGGACCATGCGCATCCTCGTCCATCAAGGCGACGAACTCCTGCGGGACGAGCGCTTTCCGCGCATTCCGATCCTGATCGGCTCGGCCTCCAACTGCACGATCCGCATTCCCGATCAGCGCGTGGCCGACATGCAGATCAAGATTTTCCCCCATGCGGGCGAAGCCTGGTTGATCGAGCCGCTGGCGCTGGGGCATCGCACCGTCCGCAACGGCCACGTGCTGGTCGAATCGACGTATGTCGAGCAGGGCGACGAAATCGACGTCGGCGACTACTCCCTGCGCCTCTATCCCGACCCCGAGGATTTCGGGCTGGACGCGCGTGCCGTCGGCACAACTCCAGCTTTCCGTCAGCAGCAGACGTACGAGGAAGTCGCCCGCATCCGCAGCCATCCGGTTCCGGCCGGCAGCGACGTCCGCCGCGGCGACGAGCCGGTGACGCTCGCGGCCGACGACCAGCAGGCGCTGGCCCGGCTGGCCTTCGCCCTGCACAGCGCGACCGACATCGGCAGGCTGTTCGAAAACATTCTGACTTACGTGCTGCGGCGGCTCGACGCCCGTTTCGCCTGGATGGGTCTGCGGCGGCGCGGCTACGGTCCGCTCGAATCCGTCGAAGGCCGCAGCAGCAGCGGCCCCAGCAGCGCCCAGCCGCCCATGCTCGAAACGCTGACCTACCGCTGCATCGAACGCAGCCAGTTCCTGCTCATTCCGCGCCCGGATGCCAATCTCGTGTCGGAAATCGGCTCGATTCTGGCCGTCCCGATTCTTTCGCGCCGCGGCGTGCTGGGCTTGATCTATGTCGACTCGGTTCCGGGCATGGCGCTGGGCACCAGCGAGATTGATATCCTGACGGTGGTCGCCTCGCTGACGGCCGTCCATCTGGAAGGCATCATCGAGAAGCAGATTCGCCTGCAAGAGGCCGTCGAAGCCGGCGAGTTGTCTTTCATCCGTCAGGTGCAGGCCCGCCTCGATCCCACCAATGTGCCCCAATGGGACGGCTACCAACTGGCCGTGTACTGCCGCCACGGACGCCAGCAGGCCGGCGATGTCTACGACGTGATCAAGCTTCCGAAGGGCCTTATCGCGCTGATCGCGGCGCACGCCGACGCCAGCACGACGCGCGCGGCGCTGGCGATCACCGAGGTGCGGGCCGCGTTCCGTGTGGCCGGTCTGCATGCCGACGCTCCGCACATCGTCATGCGCGAGTTGAACTGGCTGCTGCACGATCCGCGCGACCCCTGTGCGCTGGCCTGCGCCGCGATCGTCATCAACCCGGCCAACGGCGCCTTCCAATACTGCACCGGCGGACCGATTGGCGCGGTAGTCATCGACAGCGATGGCCAGTCGCGAAACCTGAGCCGCCCGGATGTGCCCGCCGTCGGCATCAACAGCGGCCAGACGTTCGGGTCCGAGATGGGCCGGATTATGCCCGGCGAAACGCTCGCGCTGTTTACCGGCGGCTGCTACACGATCCAGAACGCCGCGGGCCAGCCGCTGGGCCAGGAAAGATTCCTGGACGCCCTGTGTGACGGCTTCGGCCAGACCGCCTCGGCCGCCATGGACGGCATCCAGATGGAGCTATCGGATTATTTCAGCAGCGGACGACAGCCGGACGATATCACCATACTGCTGCTCCACCGCGAGCAGGCCCTTTAGCGTGGACGGCATAGGGGCAAGCAAATGCGGGTGGCATGGGCATGCAGCCTTACCGCTTGCCCGTGTTTGACTTGGTATGGCTTCGGGTCTGAATCGCCCGCGAATGGCAATAAACTTGCCGGTGCACTCGGTGTACGGTAAAGTTGAGGAGTAGACGTAGAGCGCAGCCGTCTCGGCTGCTTGTAGCGCAGGCGTCTCGCCTGCATTTTCCGTGTGAGGCGTGTCAGTTGCCTAATCTTCGCCGTTACAGTGCTTTAGCAATCGCCGTCTTCGGCGTGGCCGGTCTGCTGGCGGCCGGCTGCACCGGCAGTGCTCCCGGCGCGACCCCGCCTGCCGGACTGGGCGGAGCGGTCGCCGGCGCAACCCAGACTCAAAATCAAGCCTGCACGGTTCCGCAAAACGACGAGAGCATGGCTGAGGAGGTCTTGCAGCTCGTGAATCTGGAGCGGGCGCAGCACGGCCTGGATCCGATAACGTTCGATCCGACCCTCTCGCGCGTCGCCGAAGATTACGCCTGCGAGATGATTGACCAGACCTTCTTCGATCACGTGAACCCCTACACTGGCGTCGGCCCCGGCCAGCGGCTGACCGAGGCCGGCTACGCTTTCCACTCGATGGGTGAGAACCTGGCCGCCGGCCAGACCACCGCCCGCGAGGCCGTCGAAGCCTGGCTCGACAGCCCCGGCCATCGCGAAAACATCCTCGCCCCGCAATGGCGCCGCACCGGCATCGCCGTCCGCTACGGCGGCCCCTACCGCGTCATGTGGGTCCAGGAATTCGCCGACCCGCTCGACACCCTCGCCCGCGCCATTCCCGCCGACGAACCCGCGCCGTAAATGCGCTAGGCCGCTGCCCCGTTCAGAACCGCGAGCGTGAGCGAGCGTATTGGGCCCTCCGGAGATGTCTCGCGCAAAGCCGCACAGCCGCCAAGAGCGTTGAAACATGGTGTATTCTTTGCGCCTTCACGTCTTTGCGCGACATCCGCGCGCGCCCGCGATGGATTCATTGCACCGAGCGTCCGCAAGGCGTTCAGAACCGCGAGCGTGAGCGAGCGTATTCGACCGCGAGGAGCCGCAAACGTTCCAAAACGCTCCCTTACGGTCGCGGTTCAGAACCGCAAGCGTGCGCGAGCGTATTCGGGCTGCGCCGCGCTGTGATCCGGCGGATTGTCTCGCGCAAAGGCGCAAAGCCGCCAAGAGAGGTCGGAGCGTGGCTTTCTTTGCGCCTTTGCGCCTTTGCGTCTTTGCGCGACAACTGCACGAGCCGCAGCGATCGTATTCACGATTCGGCTGCGATTGATTTCATAGTGCGCCCGGTCGGCGCTCCGTTCTGCAGGCCCTGCACAAGCGTCAGCCTGCATCTATACTGTTGGTTGGTCTGCTCGGCGGCGCGGACTGGCCTGGGCGCGCTACGAAAGCCGGAACATCAAAATTGATGTTGACTCCCGCATGGATTTCACCGTAGAATTCTACGAGACGCAGTCGGGCAAGTGCCCGGTGCAAGAGTTTTTGGATCAGTTAAAGGACAGCGATCCGCATGATTTCGCGGCCGTTCTGGCCGGACTGGCAAAGCTGCGAAACAGCCAATACCACCGCGAACCGTTGTCGAAAGCGTTGGGCAGTGGACTGTTTGAGATGCGCCATGTCGGCAAGCTGAACACACGGGTACTCTGGTTTTTCACGAAGCGGCGCAGAATCGTCGCGG
>DASXUA010000683.1:0-7980 GCA_036505095.1 Phycisphaerae bacterium | reverse complement strand
CAGTTCCTGGTGACACTGGTAGGCCAGATATTCAAAGGCGTCGATTTCGATCTCCTGACGCGAGAGCATGGCTTGGGCGCCGGCCTCGCGCAGCACCACGATGTTCCCGACGTCGTGCAGCAGTCCGGCCAGGAAGGCTTCGTCCTCGTTGCCGCCCGTCAGACCGGCCAGCCCGCTCATGATCGCGGCGCTGGCCAGCGCGCGGCTCCAGACGATTTCCGCCAGCTCATGGTCTTTCGCCGCGGCATCAAACGCCGCCGCCCGGATCGACTGATGCAACATGAGCATCCGCAACGGGTTGGTTCCCAGGCGCGTTACCGCGGCCGGCAAAGTCGTGATCCGCTGCGTGCCGCCGTAGAGGACCGAGTTGGCCATGCGCAGGACGGCCCCGGCGATCACGGGGTCCTGGGCGATGCACTTGGCCACTTGCGTGAAGGAGCAGCGCGGATTGCGCAAATGCGTCAGCACCTGTCGCGGCACGTGGGGCACGGGCGGCAGACTGAGATTGTGGCCATCAAAGTTGTGGATCAGCTTGTCCTGCAACATGCGGACCGCGCTGTTCCATTCGGGCTCGGGCGGCGTTTGCGGCTCGCTGAATGTCGCTTCCGGGCGTTCCCACCAAGGCTTGGCCGGCGGAGGCTCTGCGACGAGCAGACCGACGCCCGCTTCGCCCTCAATTCGGCGTCCGGCGTTCGGCGTCCTGAGCGCGCCAGTGTTCCGGACGCTCGGGGCTCGGGCCTCGGCACTGGCCTGGACAGTTCCCCGCCCGCTCATCGTGTCCTTGATCCAGCGCCAGATTTTCACCGCCACGATTCTCCGAGACGAATCAAGAACTTGCCGCGCGCGATCCTGAACGGACGCGCCGGCGCGGGGGGCCGCTCAGACTTTCTGAAGTAATCATCGACCCGCCGGGCGTGCGAGTTTGGAGGGGAAAGAAAATGGAACCGACCTGCGGCCGGCCAAGCGCAGGCCCGATAACCCGGCCGGTTAGCGCGGCCGGCCGTCGCAGTTTTCAGGCTTCGACGCGGTGGGCTGGTTTGGGCAGCGCCTCGTCCACGTGCTGCTGGGTCGATTGCTGGCCATCGTACGAGAACAGGATGTAGTCGTCATCGATCTTCGCGTGCAGGTGCACGGGCCGGCGCCAGAGGCGCTGCAGCTCTTTGAGCGTCTCGGTGGCAAACTTGATATCCAGGTCGGCGCCGCAATAGCGCTGGCCCAGGTACAGCTCGCCGCGATTGCGATAGTTGCCGTCCAGGACATAGATGTAGGGCTGGGCATGGTTAGTCAGCATGAACAGAAGCTGCGCCTTGATCTTTTCGAAATCGCGCGACACGACCACCATGCGGCGCGTGGCCGGATCGAAGCGGTAATGATAGAGCTTCTGCTCGTCGACGAATTCGGGCGTAAGGAACTCGTCCAGGAAGGTCACGTCGTTGTAGATGCGGCGGACCTCGAAGATCTTCTCGCGTCCGGGTGAGCCGCGGCCGACCACGCGATCCGCCGGCGGTGTCCAGGTGCTGGGGTGATCCTGCTCCCAGTTGCGGCGCTTCTGCATGTCTTCGCAGCGGTCGTATTCCAGCCCGTGGCGCCCGGTATTCCAGCGGCGTTCGATATCGCGGAACAGCTCGATGCCCAGCTTGTAGGGATTCAGGCGCCCCGGGCTGGTGGCCAGGGTGCCCGAGTGATGATCGCAGTATGAGACCAGCTCCTCGTCGCGCAGGCAGTAACTGGTCATGATGGTCGAGTGCCAGTAGCTGGCCCAGCCCTCGTTCATGATTTTGGTCTGCGCCTGCGGGGCGAAGTAATAGGCCTCTTCGCGGATGAGCGCCAGGATATCGGCCTGCCAGTCTTCCAGGGGTGCGTGCTCCAGGAGGAACAACAGCACGTCGCGGACCGGCGTCTCAGGAACGACACCCTTGGATTTTTCCAGGTGCTGCTCGTGGGCGCGGCGCTCGCGCTCCATCTCGCCGGGCGGGTTGATGTAGCGGTCCATGTAGGTCTTGGCCGGATAGCGCGTGGTCTGCGCCGCGGGGTCTTCGCGCGGCCGCTTGAGCTGCTGCTCGCCGTTGCGCCGCCGCACCGGAGTGCGCTTCATGAAGACCGAATGCGGGTCGATGAGGTTCTCCAGCGCCAGGCAGGTGTCGACAAAGCGCTCCACTTTGTCCAGCCCGCGGCGCTCGATGTAGCGCCGAATGCGGGTGGCGTGGTTGGCCATCTCGTCCATCATTTTGCGGTTGGTCTGCGCGAACCAGATGTTGTTCTTGAAGAAATCGCAGTGCGCGTAGACGTGCGCCATGACGGTCTTCTGGTCGACCAGGGCGTTGTCGTGCATCAAGTAGGCGTAGCACGGGTCGTTGTTGATGACCATCTCGTAGATTTTGCCGAGGCCGTAGGTGTACTGCTTGCGGAGCTTTTCGTATTCCATCCCGAAGCGCCAGTGCGGATAGCGCTGCGGGAAGCCGCCGTAAGCGGCCACCTGATCGACTTGCTGGGCCGCCAGGACCTCGAAAATCGTCTGGTAGAAATCCAGACTTTCAGCGCGCGCGTAGTCGGCGATCTTCTCGGCCCACTCCGCCAGTTCCCGTGAGAGCGCCCGACCCGTCACCGCTACTTGCCCTTTGAGAAAAATGTTTTGATGCTGTCGTAGATGTCGTCTTTGTTGTTCACCCGGCTGGTGATCACGTTGTCGTGCTTGCCCAGGTGCTCGTGTAGGACGTTGATGAAGTTGCCGCTGCCATAGGCGCTGGCCACCTGGCAATAGCCGAACAGGTTGCACTTGGGCAGCAGTTGCTCGGCCAGGATCGCGCAGCAGTCGCGCGAGTCGGACTCGCTGCTGTTGTCGCCGTCGGAGAAGTGGAACAGATAAATGTTCCACTCGCTGGCCTGGTAGTGCGTGTCGAGTAGATTGCGCGCGGCCTGGAAGGCGCTGGAAATGCGCGTGCCGCCGTCCTCGCGCAGGCGGTAGAAGGTCTCGCGATCGACCTCGGCCGCCCGCACGTCGTGCACGATGTAGCGCGACTCGATGCCCTGATAATTCCGCCGCAGCCAGGCATCGATCCAGAACGCTTCCAACCGGACGAGTTCCTTCTGCTCGTCGCCCATCGAGCCGGAGACGTCCATCATGTAGACCAGCACGGCGTTCGACTGCGGGCTCAGCACGGTCTTCCAGCTTCGATAGACCTTGTCGCGCCGCTCGAAAACGATGCGCGGATCGTCGGGGTTATAGCTGCCGGCCATGATCTGCCGGCGCAGGGCGCGACGGAACGTCCGCCGGAAATGCCGCAGCGATTCGGGTCCGCTCTGACGGATGCCGCTATAGCGGTCCTTCTCGGCCGTGATCTGCTTCTTGCCCTTGGGCTGGATGCGCGGCAGCCGGAGCTGCTCGCCCAGAATGTCCGCCAGCTCGTCGAGGCTCACTTCGACTTCCAGGATGTGCTGGCCTTCTTGGGTGCCGCCCGGCCCCACGCCCTGCCCCTGCCCAACCGGGTCACCCGGCTTGCCGTCGCCGGCGCCGACGCCGGCATCGCTGTTGTCGCCATAGCGGAAATGCGGTGTTTCGATCCCGCGGATGGGGATCGAAATCAGGTGCTTGCCCTCGCGTCCCAACAGCTCGCCACGCGTCAGGAACTTGCGCAGGTCCTCGCGGATCTTGCCCTTGACGATCTGACGGAAGCGCTGGTGATCTTTTTCAATCTTCAGAACCATCGTCGTGCAATCTTAGCCTTCGAAATCGTCCAGCGCGGCCAACCTGCCCACATTCGTCGAATCAACCAACTCAAAGCCGTTCCGCCAGTGCCACGACATCGCGGAACTATTGCCGAGCAGGAAGGAGCTAGCGAGGAGGTCCTGCCCTGATCGCCGGAGCGCTTCCACGGCGACGTTCAACAATTTGGTGCCGATCCCGCGCCGCTGCTCCCAAGCGCGAACCAGCGCCCAGGTCAAATGCGGAATCCACGGGCCTTCGCCAGATTGACCGGCGGCGCTAGTTTGACGCGAACGCCGTCCGGCGTCCCAGAAGAAGCGATTGCGCTCGGCCTTTGTCACGATCACGGCTCCAAGGAGCGCGTGCTGATCACCGGCCTCGGTCGCCAGCTTGCAGGCCGTCTCGATCAGCTCCCCTTCACCGCCGGAGTGCAGGAACTCGATGCATTTTCGTGCCGCCCGCGTACTCGAAGGCTCTTCCATCAAAGAGAACGGCGGATCGAAGCCGTGTGCGGATTCGAGCAGTTCCGGGAGCCGGTCCCAGTCGTCTTCACTTAATTGGCGGACCGACAGGTCGTCGCCGGCGTCACCCATGCAACCCCTGGCGGACACGGGCGGGGCCGTCAACCGGAGGACAGCACGACCAACCTTCGGGTTGGGCGATAGGATCGCCTCACCGTCGACTAACTCGTACCTGTAGGCCGGGTGGCGAAGAGCGCGCAACCGCACGAAATCGTTGAACGAGCACTGAAGCCGGACTACTGGAAACAGATCCCAGTACATGCATCAATTACCTCGGCCGTGCGCCGTTCACCGGCTCCATTCGTACAACGTTGGCCAGCGAGAGGTGCTGAACCGTCTTCGCAATTCGACCCTCGAACTGAAAGAAATAGCACTTGTTTGACATCACGATGAGGTTTTCGGGACGTTCGATCAGGAACTTACGCCCCGTCGCGAGTTCGATCCGGAACGGCTCGAATGGCTCGTCGTCTAACAGCTCGAGGACATCGTTGGCTGGAAACATTGGCGCCCTCTCCGAGTTATGCGTTCGCTTCGCGGGACACTGTCTCTCCGCCTACCTCGAAGGCGGCGATTTCGTTCTGGCGCAGTACAGCCCACTTGTCAGAACGAGGATAATAATAGTTCAACTGTGTCTCGCCGAGTGCCACCTGATATGGACTGGTTACGTCGTATCCGATTCCGCTCGTCATCACGATGCGGAAGGGAACGAAGGGCTCCCTCGCGAGCAGTTCCTTCAGACCCTCGAACATGTGTGCTCTCGACGCTCGCTAACGCTTCGCGGCTCTGAACCAGCCACGCCGGAACCAATCCGGCGCCGCTTCTAGTCCTCGTGCTTGCTGTCGCCGCGGGCGAAGATGCTCGCGACGTAGTTCAGCACGTCCGTTGCCGACGTTTCATTATAGCCGAAGTACTTGATCAGCCGCTGCTTGACGACGTCGATCTTGGCCTGGGTTTCGTCGTCGATCACGCCGCTGACCACGTTCTTCAGCTTGATCGTGTCGCGCTGGTCCTCGAACAGCTTCAACTCCAACGCCTTGTGCAGCCGGGCGTTGGTCATGTAGTCGAAGCGCTTGCCGTCGAGGGAGAGGGCGCCGATGTAGTTCATGATCTCCTGGCGGAAGTCGTCCTTGCGGCTGTCGGGGATGTCGATCTTCTCTTCGATCGAGCGCATCAGCCGCTCATCCGGCTCCTCGTCTTTGCCGGTGTATTTATTGCGGACCTTCTCGTGCTGCGTGTAGGCCCGCACGTTCTCGAGGTAATTGCTGCACAGCCGCTTGATGGCGTCCTCGTCGGCGCTGATGGCCCGCTGCACCTCGCTCTTGAGAATGTCCTCGTACTCTTCTCGGACCACGCCCAGCAGCTCCTTGTAGCGCTTCTTGGTCTCCTCATCATTAATAAGACTATGATGCGACAGGCCCGATTCCAACTCGTTCATGACCATGAACGGGTTAATGCACTTTTCCTGCAGCGCCTGGTCGGACACCAGCGAGTTGGAGAGCTTGTCCTGAATGTAGCGCGGGCTGATGCCCAGCATGCCCTCGCGCAGGCTCTCGCTGCGCAGCTCGCGGATGGAATCTTCGGTGTAGTTGGGGATCTGCTTGCCGTTATAGAGCTTGAGCTTCTGCATCAACGTCAGGCCGGCCTTCTTGGGCGGTTCGAGCCGCGTCAGCACGGCCCACATCGAGGCCACCTCGATCGTGTGCGGAGCAATATGGATGCCGCGGATCTTCTCCTTGTTGAAGTCCTTCTCGTAGATCTTGATCTCATCGCCCAGCTTGATGTTGTAGGGCACGTCGATCTTGATGGTGCGGTCGCGGAAGGCTTCCATCAACTCGTTGCTTTGGAGCTTCTTGTACTCGGGCTCATTGGTGTGCCCGATGATGACCTCGTCGATGTCGGTCTGAGCGAACTTCTTGGGCTTGATGACGTGCTCCTGGCTGGCGCCCAGCAGATCGTACAGGAAGGCCACGTCCAGCTTGAGCACCTCGATGAATTCCACCAGCCCGCGGTTGGCAATATTCAATTCGCCGTCGAAATTGAAGGCCCGCGGATCGCTGTCGCTGCCATATTCGGCGATCTTGCGGTAGTTGATGTCGCCGGTCAGCTCGGTCGAATCCTGGTTCTTCTCGTCCTTAGGCTGGAAGGTGCCGATGCCGCGGCGGTCCTTCTCGCACAGCACCAGCCGCCGCACGACGATGTGCTGCATGACTTTTGCAAAGTCGCCGTCGTACTGGACCAACAGGTCATCGAACATTTTCCGGCAAAACGGATCGAGTTCGCCTTCGACGTGAATCTGCCGGCTCTCGGGCAGATCGGCGTTAATCGCCGACAGAACGTCCTTGCGGGCTGCCGGCGGGATAAGCTTCAACGGCTCCTCGTGCATGGGACACGGCAGAATGTGCGGCTGCCCCTCCTTGTCGAGGACCCGCCAGGAGAAGGTGTACAACGCGCCCTCGTCCAGCCGCGAGTAATACTCCAAACCCTTCTTGAGCAGCCGCACCATGGTGCTCTTGCTCGAGCCCACCGGCCCGTGCAGCAGCAGAATGCGCCGCTCGGTGCCGTAGCCATGGGCGGCGCTCTTGAAGAAATCCACCAGGCTCATCAGAGCGCTGTCGAGTCCGAAAATCGCATCTTCGCCGTGGCCGATCGGATCGCTGAAAAAGTGGTAGCGAACAAAATCCTGCCGGAGCGAGGTGTAGCGCTCCATGCCGAAATGCAGGATCATGTCGTAAATGCGCTGGAAGGCATCGCGCGCGATGGCCGGACGTTCGCTGACCATCTGCAAGTATTCGCCGAAGCTGCCTTCCCAGTGGTGCTCGCGAAAGCGTTTCGGGTCGAGGTTCTTTTCAATCAGTGCAAGAAGGTCGCGTTTGCTTGCCATCTTAGGATCTCACATGCAATTCAGGCGGGCCCCCACAGGTCGCCGTGGTGACCGCGCGCCTGGCCCCGCGCGTTGCATAGCATCCAGACGCTTAAGGGATCTCAACACCGCCAGACCCAATCCACCTGCGGCGGACCGATCCGGCGCAACAGCACGCGGAAAAACGGAGGGGTTCGACGAGGGATACGTCCGCCGGCCCCTACCTGAATGTTCTCCGCGAAGCGCCGGCGGTGGGTCCTGATAACTGTCCAAATGCTAGAGCAGCCGCAGCAGCAAGTCAATGCGCGGATGCCCTAACGACGGGCGTCCAAGATCCTGCACCGACACTTCGGCAGGCGTTCGGCCGCTGCATCGAGGGGGCATGCTTTCACGCCCGCCGCGGCGGGTAAACTGCGCGGGTAAGCATGCTTGCCCCACGCCGTGAGGCATCCCACCTATACCATCCCGGCCGAGCTTCGCGCTGCAACTTGGATGCTATCGGCCTTGATCCTGCCTATCCTTCGCCTAATTATCTAGCTTCGCACCGTGTGGGCGGTCAATACTGGCGAACGGGGCACGGCCTCACTACCCCGCCCATCGTCGCAGAATCGTCGTGCCCGGGAGACGTCGATGCCCGAGAATATCCTGAATATCATCGCCGCCATCGCGGCGCTTGACCAGCGCGATCGGGATCTGGTCAACGGGCTTTTCAGCGTGCAGCGCTCACAGGGCGCGTTGGAAATCCCCGCGCCGCTGGCTCCGAAAATCGCCCGCTGGTACGGCCGGCCCGACGATAGCGGTCCCGAAGCGGCGCTCGACCGTGCTCGCAGCCAGGCGCTCGTCCGCACGCTCAATCGCTGGACGCTGGAGGGCGCCGTCTTCAATCCCTTGCGGGC
>DASXUA010000682.1:0-3557 GCA_036505095.1 Phycisphaerae bacterium | reverse complement strand
GGCTGCGGTGCCAGCACGTTCGCCAACATGTGGGCTTACAAGGTTGAGGCGTTCAATGCTGTGCCGTACAATGCGGCGCTGCTGACCCGGCAAGGCATCTGCACGACGGTCAACTCCGACAGCTCGAATACCATTCGCTTCATGAACCTCGAAGCGGCCAAGAGCCTGCGCTGGGGGAATCTGGACCAGACCGAGGCCCTGAGGCTGGTGACGCTCAACGCGGCCATCCAGCTCCAAATCGACAATCGCGTCGGCAGCCTGGATATCAGCAAGGACGGCGACGTGGCGATCTGGAACGGCCATCCGCTCAATGCATTCAGCAAGTGTGTCATGACGCTGATCGAAGGCGAGGTCTACTTTGAGAATCCCAGCGGCGAAGCGCCGCCGGGCGCGACCGCGCTGAATCTTGAAGTGCCGAAACTGCGCAGCGTTCAGAAGGGAACCGATCATGAAACGGACGTGCGTGGCTCGGCGGGAGCCTCGCCCTCCCTCGACAATATGGCCGGGCTGCCGCCGCTGCCCACTTCGGATTACGGCATTTATGCGATCGTCGGCGCGACGGTGCACCCGGTGAGCGGCCCGGCGATCGAGCGCGGCACGGTGGTGATCATGAACGGGCGGATCGACGCGGTGGGCGCCGGTCTCGCTCCGCCGCCGAAGGCCGGGGTTATCGACGGGCGCGGGCTGCATGTGTATCCGGGACTGATCGATGGCGGCGGCACGCTGGGCCTTTTTGAGATTGGTTCGCTGCGCGCCACACAGGACAGCAGTGACATCGCCCGCTTCGAGCCCGATCTACGCGCTTACAGTGCGTACAACCCGCACAGCGTGCACGTGCCGATCGCCCGCGCCGCTGGTTTCACGATGGCTCTGGTGCGGCCGGTGGGTGGAACCATCTGCGGGCAGGCGGCGCTGCTGCAACTCGACGGCTGGACGGCGGCCGAGGCCCTGGTCTCCGAGCCCGTAGCGCTCTTCATGCGCATTCCTTCGCTGCCGATTCATCTGCCCGAGAAGGACCGCGAGAAGCTGACGAAAGAGCACAAGAAGCAGATGCAGGAGATTGAGGATTATCTGAAGCGCGCCAAACTATACGCCCAGGCGGTGGAGCGCGCCGGAGAGAACTCGGCCAACCTGCCGCCGGCCGACCTGGCGCTGGATGCGCTGATTCCCTACGTGCGCTCAAAGGACCCGCAGCGCATCTTCTTCTTCGCGTCGGACTACAAGCACATTCTGGATACGCTCGAGTTCGCCCAGAAGCAGGGGCTGTCGATCGGGATCGCCGGCGGTGCTGAAGCCTGGAAGTTGGCCGACAATCTGGGCGAAAAAAAGATTCCGGTACTGTTCGATTCGGTCACGAGCTACCCGTCCAGCGACTTCGAGGCTTTCGACTCGGTGTATTCCTCGCCGGGCATCTTGGCGCGGGCGGGTGTGCCACTGGCGTTCGCCTCGGGCAGCGCGGCCGATGTTTACAACCTGCCCTTTGAAGCCGGCATGGCCGTCGCGCACGGGCTGCCGGAGGAACAGGCCATCTATGCCCTGACGCTCGGGGCGGCCCAGGTGTTTGGTATCGAGAACCAATACGGCTCACTCGATCCGGGCAAGGCCGCCGATGTGATCGTCACTACCGGCTCGCCCCTGCAGCCGGCGGCGCACGTGGAATACATGTTCATCCGCGGCCGGCCGATCGAGCTGGACAATAAACAGCGTGAGGACTGCCTGAAATTCGCGCGCCGCCCGGCCCCGGACCTGCCGTCTGGACGGAATGATCTGAAGGGTCCGACATCAATGAGTGGTCGCTGACGGGGCAGGATTATCGCGTTTTCGTGGCCTATATTATTGCGGCCGGTGAAGAGATCTGCGAACCCTTCCGGCGGCTGTGATGCGCCATGCCAGTTACCGCATCTTGGACGCGCCAATTGAGAGCCAGCGCATGCTGCGCCGGGATTTTTCTTGGCACTCGGCTGAGCTTGGCGGATCCACCGGACTTATCGGCGGATTTGAGCAATCTGAACATCCGCCACCGCACGGAACATTACGCGCTGGCGGGGACGGCCAAGCAGGAGCGGCTGACCGACTATGGCCGCTGCCTGGAATATATCTATAAAGAATATGCCAAAGGTTTCACCGAGCTGCTGACCAAGCCCGGCGAGAAGCCGGCACAGAAGACGCCCGACAAATCCAGCGCGGACAAGTCTGCCAAGAAAGCCGCGCGCCCCGCCGCCGCAGAAACGCAGCCCGCGTCGGCGCCGGCCGATGGGGACGATATCACGAAGGACTCAAAAGATCACCGCTTCAAAGTTATCATTTTTGCGACCGATGCGCAATACAACGCCTTCGGCAAGAAATACATCGGTCCCGGGTCGGAGCACACACGCGGGATGTTCGTGCCGTCGCTGCAGCTCCTGCTCATCCGCGACGATCCGGATTCCACGGAGGCGTACGAGGTCCTCTTCCATGAGGCCTTTCATCAGTTCATCCAGCGCTACGTCGAGTTCGCACCGCTATGGCTGAACGAGGGGCTGGCGACCTACTACGGCACGGCCTCGCCGACCGCCAACGGGCTGGTGTTCAATCGCAAGCGCTGGGAGTATTTCCACTACGTGCAATACGCGGCGGGCGAGAAGAAGCTGATCCCGCTGGATGAACTGATGGCCGAGGGCGCCGACAAGTTCTACGGCCGCGCGCGGCTGCCCGGCCTGGAGGTCGACCGCACCGACCTGTCGTACGCCGAGTCGTATACGCTGATGGCCTATCTCGTCGCCGACCCGAATGGTCGCGAGCACCTGCGCAAATACATCCGCGGTCTGGCCGAGGCCAAATCACAGGCCGAGGCTCTGGAAGTCACGCGCAAGACCTTCCCCAAGAAGCTCCTGGACGACATGGTCCCGGGCTGGATGCGGGCGGTGAACAAGCAGTAACAGCAGACGCTACACGGTTCCGCGGCTGCGGAGCCGTGGTCTCTACTTGTGAGCGTATTTCGACAGGCCTTGCCAGCCGGACAGCAGGCTCAGATCGGCGAGCGGCCCGAGATAACCCGCACCAGCACCGCGATGATCGCCACCACCAACAGGATGTGGATGAAGCCGGACATCGTGTAACTGGTGACCATTCCCAGCAGCCACAAGATGATCAGGATGACCGCGATGGTCCAGAGCATGATCGTTCCTTTCGCATAAACCAGCCGCCGCGCATTCGCTCCGTCCCCTTCACCCTCACGACGGTACAGCACGCTATGTGCCACGGTCACACGGTGGGCGCCGCTGTCGGCAAAGTATGCAGGCTGGCACGCGCGCGTCTGATCGTCCTGCTTCTGAACAGCGGCTGCGGCATTGTGGCCGCTCGATGACGCGGCGCACTGCGGATGAGAGCGGTTGTTCGATGCTCAAGAAGGCGGGCCGTCGAAGGCGCGCGCAAAGGCGCTCAGATCGCGCAGATCGACATCGCCGTCGGCATCGATGTCGGAAATGGCGCACGGATCA
The DNA here is from genome assembly GCA_036505095.1 of Phycisphaerae bacterium. Classification (GTDB taxonomy): domain Bacteria; phylum Planctomycetota; class Phycisphaerae; order UBA1845; family UBA1845; genus DASXUA01. The sequence continues at coordinate 78 of DASXUA010000682.1, read as the reverse complement.
TCCGGTACATAAAGCGAGCCGGGACCGGTGAAACAGGCGGCTGTCGCCGCGTAGTCGTGGGGCAGGTCGATGTGGTTG
>DASXUA010000681.1:0-3146 GCA_036505095.1 Phycisphaerae bacterium | reverse complement strand
ACCAGCTACGGCGACTTTGCGGCTGGTGAATTGGCCGTCAGGGTCAATACCGCAGAGCGAAACGAGATCGTCGTGGGCAAGTGGGCGGAGCACGCCTACGGCCGAAAGACGGTTGCATTCACTTGCGACATTCAGCACGCGCATGACCTGGCCGAAGTGTTCCGGTCCGGCGGGTTCGCTGCTGCTGCCGTGCATGGCGGCACGCCGACAGATCAGCGACGCGATGCGCTGGCCGCGTTGGCATCCGGTTCACTGGACGTGCTCTGTAATTGCAATCTGCTGACTGAGGGCTGGGATTCGCCCGCCGTGTCGTGCGTCGTGATGGCACGTCCAACCAAGTCGCGCGGTCTATATCAGCAGATGATCGGCCGCATTCTGCGGCCTGCCGATGGCAAGGTGGATGCGCTGGTACTGGACGTGACGGACAATGCCAAGCGGCACAAGCTCGTCACGGTGTCGAGTCTATTCGGCGTGGAGCGTTCAGACCTAGCCGGGCTTACGGTGGATGAGGCCGAACGTGATGAAGACGCAGAGCGCGAAGCGAAGACCAGCGCACGCGAGCACGACGAAGAGATAGATGCCAGTCCGCCGGTGATGTTGGACGGCTACTTGCCGACAGCGGCTTGGCATCGCTGGCCCGCCACGGACAAGCAGCTCGCTGCCATTGCGCGTCACGGCATTGATGTAGGCGGGTACGTGCTGACGCGCGGTGAGGCCGCGTATCTGCTGGACAAGGCTATCCAGACCAAGCTGGCCGGGCCGCCGACTGGTAAGCAGGCGTGGCGTCTGCGGCAGAGCGGGATTGATCCGCGCGGGCTGACGTTCCGGCAAGCGTCCGAACTCATAGCCGAACTTCAGGAGGCCGCCGCATGACTGGCGCCGACACAAGCAGCGCTGAACTGCTGGCCACGCTGGCACTGCTGGATAAGGAACTAGCTCGCGTTATCGGCCAGATCAGGTTTCACGAGATGACCGACGATTGCGACGAACACCGGCGGCGCGTCAATCAGCACGAACTGGAAGCGCTCCGCATTCAACGGCGCCGGTACAGCGAACGGCGCGACGAGATTCTTGCCGTACTCGAGACACAAACCCGGTCGGGCCGCAGAACCACAAGGCTCGCCCCGGCCGGGCGCCCGCATAACTAACGCGGCTCAGCCGCAGAGAGGTTCTTCCATGACAAAGACGACACGCGACACAATAGACCCGATGGCCGCGCTCAACCAAGCGCGGCAGCAGCTTGCCACAGCGCAGCAGCACCGGGCGGAAGCGGAGCGCGACTACGAGGCCGCGCTAACCATGCAGCCGGCGGAGAGCCTCGACCAGTCCGCGGAGAAGCGGCTACGCGGCGAAGCGCTGGACCTGTCCGACCGCAACGCTCACCGCGACGAACGTATCCGCGAGGCACGGGCGCGCCGGCAAGTGGCCGATCGCGAGCTTCAGATTGCCACCACGCGGCTTCACACGGCCGAACTGGCCGCCAGTAAGCACGTCTGCCGGGAGCAAGCCGAAGCCGACCGCGCCGATACTCGCGACGCCATCCAGCAGGCATTGACGTTGATCGGCGTGCTGTGCCGCATGATAGCGCGGCGCGATGCGATCCAAGCGCAGCGGTTGTCCCCGACGTACCTGCCTGGCGAGCTTCCACTGTTCGCTTGGCGCTACCTGGACATGCACTTCCCAAACTACGGAGAGTTGGGCACGTGGCTGAAGCGCTGCCAAGAGGCGGGGTTTGGTTTCGAGATTCCGAAAGCCATCGACGGCGCGCCGATCCGCGAGGCGCAGCATGCGCGCGAGGCTCAGATGCAACAGCAGGCCCGCGACCTTGAGCAGCAAGAACAGCGCGAACGCAACCAGCGGGCCCGCGAGCGTCAACAGCGTCAAGCCGAACGCCAGCGCCAATCCGAGGGGGCGTGGACATGACCTGCACGGACGTCTATCGAGCGTGGGCGATGGGGCTGGCGCATCCGTTCGATGCGGACGGCGTTGCACTGGTCGAACGGGCCTTCGCCGCGGCAATGGATTTTCCCGAGCCGCTGCTCATCGCCGATCCGCTCGATCGCGACATTGCCGCTTTTCTGCAGCACGCCGCGCACGGCGAATGCGCAGCGCGTTGCGCTCGCCTGCACGAGCATATCATCAGCCGTGCAGAGCGCCGCGCCCAGCGCGGCGACGTTGACGCGGCGTTGGTCGTTGCGTCTTGGGACCAATTACGAGCGTCGTGCCGCCTAACGACCGCGGCTGGCGTGGCACGCCTTTGGTAAATGAGGTTCGCTATGGATCGCTGGTCAATTCATCCCGCAAGGTTTCACGCCCTGCAGCGCCGGATACGTGAAACAATCGACATCGGTATAACTCTGCCGGCCCGCAAGCCGCGCGCCTACATGCTGCCGCGCGCGTTCAGCACGGCCGCCGACGCGGCCCGTAACGGCCTGCCTGTGCAGGTGGTCAACGGCACCGCCATCGTCAGCATCGACGGCGTGATGGTGAAGATGCTCGGGCTCCTGGAAGAACTCGTCGGCGGCTTTACGAGCACGCTCCAGGTGCAACGCGCAATCGAGGCGGCAGCCGCGGACAACAGCATCACCCGGATCGTGCTGCGCATCGACTCGCCAGGGGGCAGCGTGGATGGACTGGCCGAATTGGCTGACGCCATACTTGCCGCTCGACAGGTAAAGCCCGTCATTGCCCAAGGCACCGGCCTGATCGCCAGCGCGGCGTACTACGCAGCCTCACAGGCTACGGAAATCCGCGCTCAGCGCATGGACCTGGTTGGCGCCATCGGCACGATCGCTGTCGTGGACGACTGGTCCGGGTGGTTCGCGAACAAGGGCATCAAGGTGCATATCTTTACGACCGGCGCATTCAAGGCCGCCGGAACGCTTGGCACCGAACTAACCAAGGAACAGCAGGCGGACTATCAGCGCATCGTCGATTCGTTCTTCACTGACTTCCGGCGCGTCGTGACCCGTGGGCGTGGTTCGCAGATCGGTCCCGCCGACTGGTCGCGCATATCCGACGGCCGCGTATGGCCCGCGACCGAGGCCCAGAGCCTCAAGCTCATTGATCGCGTCACGACGATGGACGAGACCATGCGAAGCTCACGACCAGCCGCGCGGCCAAGCACCGCAAGCGACGCGGCCGGA